>JBLHLE010000830.1:0-4189 GCA_047620805.1 Pirellulaceae bacterium | reverse complement strand
TACCTGACGACTGGGTGCAGTAATTTGGACGGCTTCCCCTCCCTCCCCACGCCACCACTGTACATCTTCCTGATGCTCTCTTCGATCGTCATCATGTCGGTGTTGTTGCGACGAACGCAAGCCAAGCTACCAATAACTTGGCAGCAAAAAGTCGGTTTAGGGATCGGCGGATTCTGCGGAGCGATGATCGGCGCCAAGCTTCCATTCGTCGCTTACTATTGGCAAGCGGCCAGCGACGGCTCAATATGGCTCGCCCACGGCAAAACGATCATGTGCGGCATCGTCGGCGGTTACTTTGGCATCGAGTTCGCGAAATGGGTTTGCGACGTTCGTGTGAAAACGGGGGACACGTATGCAGCCCCGGTGGCCCTGGCCGTTTCGATCGGGCGGTTGGGTTGCTACTGCGCAGGTTGCTGTTATGGCAAGGCAACGCAAGCTACCTGGGGAGCGTTTTTTCCAACGGCACCAGACGGTGGCACCGTCCTCCGCCACCCTACGCAGATTTATGAGTCCCTGTTCCACTTCCTCGCGGCAATACTCCTGGCGTACTGCACATACCGAGGCTTCTTCAAGAACCAATTGGTCAAGATCTACATCTTGGCTTACTTGGTGTATCGCTACCTTTCCGAGTCGATCCGCCCCGAGCCGGCAGTGTTCTTTGGTTTAACAGCCTACCAATGGGCGGCGATCGTTTTGGTGCCAGTCTTCGCGTATCTCTATTGGCGCGACGAACAATCAGCGCAAGGGCAATCAGCGCAAGGGCAATCTGCGAACGGGCAATCTGCGCAAGGGCAATCAGCGCAAGGGCAATCTGCGAACGGGATCAGCGAAGATTGAGTTCACGACGAGATTGCAGTTGGGTAACTTTTCTTGCAGTTGCTCCTTGATCAGAGGGCGAATCATCAAGGTGTCGACTTGCAACTTGTTAAGTTTCTGAAGTTCAGCAAAGCCAAGAAGGCCATTTTCGGTGAGCGCAAAGCTGCTGATGTGGGCCTCCTCCAGATGCTTAAATTTCGTCAACACGAGTAACTGTTCATCGGTAAAGTGGCCAGCCATAGACCAAGCGGTGCCGCCGACTTTGACGGAAACAACTCGTTGAAATACGGACACCTTGTCGTGGTAGGGCGAGTACTGCCACCAAATTGAGCCTCGCCACTGGCGAGTGTATGTGCCGCCTAGCACTTCGAGATCTTTGAGTGCGGCCGCTTCAGTCCGATAGATTCGTTCGCCGCGGCGGTAGTCCGACGCATAAAAACTTACGGCACATCCGACCACAACAAAAGCGTAGAGCATCGTCCGAAACGAGAATGTCCACCACCGTCTTTTCTTGTTCATTGTAGTCACCGAAGTAGGAACGATCCGACAAACTGCCTGTTAGGCCAATCACACTCTATACGCTCGGGGAGAGGCCTTCGTTCGTAACGCGTTGGTAACAAACTAGCGCATTAAAAAGTGCCACTTGCGCTGAAAGCAATCAAGTGGCACTGGTGTTCGTTACTTAGTCCATTTCGTTACTTAGTCCAAGTCGTTACTTAGTCCATCACACGTGCGCGACTGATCAAGTCAATAAAGTCTTTGTTAGTGGGTTGCTTACCCAACTGAGTGACCAAGCGTTCCATCGCGTCGACGTGGTGCATCGACGTGAGGGTGCGTCGGAGCATTGTGACAGCGTGAAGCGTGTCGGCATCGTGCAACAATTCTTCGCGTCGCGTGCCGGACTGCGTAATATCGATGGCGGGCCAAACTCGCCGATCCGCGAGTTTCCGGTCCAACACCAATTCCATGTTACCGGTGCCTTTGAATTCTTGGAAAATCAGTTCATCCATTCGGCTACCGGTATCGATCAGGGCGGTTCCGACGACAGTCAGCGAGCCACCTTCCTCAAATGCTCGCGCGGTCGCGAACAATTTTTTAGGAATGTCCATCGCTTTGATGTCAACACCGCCGCTCATTGTCCGGCCGGTGTTTCCAACCCACTTGTTGAACGCTCGAGCCAAACGAGTAATTGAGTCCATCAACAGGAACACGTCCTGTCCCATTTCGGCAAGTCGACGGCAGCGTTCCAAGATCAACTGGGAAATCCGCACGTGACTTTCAATGTCTTCATCGAGGCTGCTGGCCACTACTTCGCCATCAACGTTTCGCCGCATGTCCGTAACTTCTTCGGGACGCTCGTCGATTAACAACACGATCAGCTTCAACTCGGGCCAATTCTTGGCGATCCCTTGGCTGATATGCTGCAGCATTATCGTTTTTCCAGTACGGGGCGGGGCGACAATAAGTGCTCGTTGCCCTCTGCCGAGTGGAGTCAGCAAGTCCATCACGCGAGTCGAAATCGGTTCCGGCCCGGTTTCGAGCGACAGCCACTGCTCGGGATTGATCGCTGTCAGCGAGTCGAAACTCTTGACATCGGGATATTGCTCGGGCGGCAAACCATCGACGTCAACGATCTCTCGCAGACGGGGACCTTGCTGTTTGCGAGCGTGCTGGACCATCCCACGAATCATGACCCCTTCGCGCAACTGGTACTTGTCGATCATTGTGCCAGGCACGAATGGATCAGTTCGCTCGCGCGAATAGTTGTTGCTCGGACTGCGCAAGAACCCGTATCCGTTGGGATGCAATTCAAGAAGTCCGATGCCGGCTTCCAACGGTGCATCCGAGTCGATAACGTCGTGTTCAGGACCCGTTCTCCGGTTGTCGCGTCGCCGTCCACCGCGTCGACCGCCACCGCCGCCACCGCCGCCACCGCCACCGCCGCGGTTGCCTTGGCTGCCTTGGTTGTTGTTATTATTGCTGTGAGAGCGTCCGCCGCCGCCACCGCCGCCGCCACCGCCGCCGGAACGTCCGCCCGAGCGACCACCGCCACCGCCGCCGCCGCCACCGGAACGTCCACCACCACCGCTGCCGCCACTACCGCCGCCAGAGCGGCCTCGAAAATTCTTTTTCGCCATGGTCCACCTAATAATGGCTGTGATCGACACTCGTCCTGAGCGTCTCTCGAGTTTGCGCTGTACGCAACTCAATCTCACCGTAATTAAATCTAGATACCCGTACCAAACAACTGTGTTTGGTATCCAACAATCCTATTGGTAATCAGTAGAAGCGGTGACACGGGCCGAGCCCAAAACTATCACCGAATCAGAAGTTCTTTTTCAATCCTGAGTAAACTAACTACAGTTTTCCTACTCATGCGTAGTTAACAAACCAGAGTCCCGTCTTCTCTCATTTCTCTTTCGCAAGTTTCTCAATGAATTCTTTGTTCACTAACTCGCGCCGGGTCGGCCAATCAACTATCGAATCATATTGGCGGCTTCATTGTTAGGTCGATAAAAAGGCGACGTTCACAATTGCTACACCAAAACGTCGCGCACAAATCACGTTAGCGATTACTTGAGTGCTTCTCGAAGACTCGGATGATTTGCCGTACCAGCAACGCGGTTCAAAGAACCAATGTTCAAAAGAACCTGTTTGCTCCTAAACGAACATCTATCAAACCGTGTCATACTTTGCCGCGTCGCGGCAACCCGCTCCATACCAGCAAGGTACGAAGACAGTTTTGAGAAGCGCTTTACAACCCCGAAGAACGAATCCATTTTTTGAATGGAGTAAGCATTACATGCCGGGGTGCCCAAAGAATTATAGTGGGCAAGCAGCGCCTACGTGCGAGACAGAAGTTTCACTATCGGCATCTTACTGATCTATTCGTCTCTGTCAAGCGACGGCTAGAACCGAAGTCCAGAATTTCACTCCGTTTTTGCAAAAACGGCCTGAAATCCCACTACTACCGGTTTAGCCCGATCAGGGAATTCGACAAGTAGGTCCGATACGAACTGTCGCATTGAGCACAATTTCGGAGCGGATAACCTGTAAAAGCAGCAAAATCGGCATAATCGTTATATTTTATGTTGCCAGACTGCTGTGCCGTCCGATAACTCCACAGAATCAGCACGGAAATGCACTGGATCTCATCCAACTACCAACTGGCTGTTTTGAATAGAATTAATTCCCCCCAAAGACCCAAGTACTCGTGAGGCAGAGCCTGCAATGCGTAAATCATTCACTGGACTTTGGAGTTTGTTGCTTTTGATTGCAGCAGTCACAGAAGTCTCCGCTCAACAACAAATTGATTGGATCACTGACGTCAATCAAGCGCGGCAAATGTCCGAACAGCAAAAACGTCCGATAC
>JBLHLE010000829.1:0-4190 GCA_047620805.1 Pirellulaceae bacterium | reverse complement strand
TTGATTTCGGGGCCGAGATACCACGCCGCGTCCCAGTTGGAATAAGTCGTGCCGACGCCCCCTTCGCTACTTACCGTGACCTTTACGCGTTCGTCGAAGGCGGCTAAGTAGAGAACCTCTTTGGCCCCGAGGCTATGGCCGACGGCAGCGATTGACTTGGAATCGACGCCCTCGATCGAGAGCAGCAGGTCGAGTGCCACTTGAGCGTCCCACAGCATCCGCGCCATACCCTTGCTCTTGGGGTGGGCCTTGTGAAAGTTTTCGGTCTCTTGCTTCGCTTCGATTTTGTCGTTCGTTGGCCAGAGGAAGTTTCGTGGGCAGAGGCAGATCGCGCCGCGTTTTGCCATTTGCCAGGCAAACGCTTTTTCCGCTGCTCCTTCAACTCCGGCGGGTTGTCGAATGCTGTGATTGATCGTGGAATGGAAGACGAGCACACCCGGATGCGAACCGCTAATTCGAATCGGTCGCAGCAAGTATGCCTCTTCGGTTTCCCCTTTCTCCACTTCGTAAGATATTCGTTCACGAACGATGCCGTCGACAACCTCGCTATCGATCACGCGATACTTTCGTGGTGATCCCCGATCCTGCGACCACGGATTCATGTAATCGATCCACCGCTGTCTAATTGCGGCACGTTGTTTCGTCCACTCCTCAACGCTGTTGATCGCGGTCGGACCCTTTCCCAGTAGCGAGGGCAACTCCGGTGCAGCATCGAGTCCCTCGGCCGGTGGAGTCTGAATTTCGGCCAACCACGCGACCGGATCACCCGCTAAGGCAGGCTTCAGTTGGAAAATTGCCAACAACAGTAAAGCGGGCAAGGCTCGATACATTGAACGGCTCCCAGAAAAATTGACGTGTGAGTGATTCGCTCTATGGTAACGAAGTTACGAACAGTACTCGACTCTTACCTGCCACAATTTCTGGTAGTGCCAAACTTTTTCGGCGTCTTACGCCGCGAAGATCTCATCAGGATCCGAAGAACGAGAAACAAAGACAAAGAACAAAAAACAAACTGCTAACGCCAACTTGAGACTGGACCCTCGGCGGTTTCGGTCATTGTATTTTCGGTCATTGTATTTTCGGTCATTGTTATTTGTAATTCGTTATTTTGTACATCTCAAGGTCTTTTTTGGCAGAGTATTTTCCGGCGTCCAGATTGGTTGCGCATTTTGATAGTCGCTTCGTGGCTGGAAATGCGATTCTTCAATCGTTAGCAGAAGAGCATTGAGTCATTCAGGAACCGTAGATGCGGGGTGACGCAAATCAGAAAGACCGCGATACCGAAAAGAAGTCAGATACCATCCTGAGAAGTAGGGAGCAGAAACCTCTTTAAAATCCGGATCGAAAAAGGCATAATTAGCATGCGACGACGTGCGGAATGTAAGATTTGTCTTTTGCTGTTTGTTACTTACCCTACGCGGTGAAGATCTCACCCAGATCCCCCGTGCTGTCGCCGAACTTCTCCGTCGGTACATCGAGCGCGTTGATCATGGAAACGAAGAGATCGGCGAGCCTGGCTTTGTTTTCGTCAAACTTGCGGAACTGACCATGTTTGATGCCGAGTTTACTGCCGCCGGCGAGAATTAGCGGATAGTTTTTGGCGAGGTGCGTGGTGCTAGTGGAGCAACCGTACATGATGATCGTGCGGTCGAGGACTGAGCCTTCGCCCTCTTGAGCGCCTTTCAAGCGGTCGAGGAAGTAGGCGAAGTTTTGGTTCATGAACTGATCCCAAACTCCCCAGTCTTCAAAGCTGGAGCCTTTGCGATGGCTCAACGCATGGTGAGGCTTCAAGCCGAGTGCTTCGGGGAAGTTATCGGTCTTGGATCCGCCGCCCTCGATGCCCAGCATATGAGTGGCGACTCGCGTGGTATCGGTTTGGAAAGCGTGGAACAGTAGGTCGTACGTCGCGCGAACGTAATCTTCCATGGTGTTCGCAGTGGCGTCGAGATTGACAGAGTCGCCGTCCACCAACGCTTTGGGAGTATTCAGCCAGCGCTCCATACGTTCTATCCGCTTTTCGTAATTTCGCATGGACGTCAGGTATTCATCCAGTTTTCGTTGGTCTTCTGCGTTAAGCCTTCGCTTCAGTGATTTCGAGTCTTCCAGCACTCGGTCTAGCATGCTCTTTTTGAGCAGCAGTGCTTTCTTGGCTTCTTTGAGGTTCGATCCGTCGCTGGAGAACATCAGGTTGAAGCAGCGCCTGATATTGTCTTCGGCTGGAATCGGTTGCCCGTTTTTGGTGAACGACAAGGTATGCGTTCGACCGGCAGTGCCCACCCCGCCGCCGCAGGATAGGGCGAGCGACTTGAGGCGAGTGTCTTCGCCGATCTTGTCAGCGACTATCTGGTCCATCGAGATCGTGTTGCTGTAGGCGTTGGGGTCGACGGGCCCGGCGGTCAGGTAGATATCGGAAACACCGTGCCCCGCCATGTGGCGACCGTTTGGATGCGACAGTCCGGCGAGAAACGTGATGTCGGATCGGTGCTTCTCGAATGACGCCGTTGATTTGTTCAGGACGAAATCTTTCCCTGCTCCTTTTGGGAACCAATGCCAATCTTCACTCGCTGAATCCGACGCCGGCGGAAGGCTCACGCCGTTGGGGAAGAAGAAGCAGGCAACTCGCTTCGGCAGCGTTGCAACTGCGGTTGCTTCGCCTGCCCAGGACATCGCATTGAACAATGGCAAACCCAGTGCTATGCCGCCGGTCCCGCGCAAGAATTCACGTCGGGCGATGTGCCATGACTTTTTTGGTTGCATGCGATGGTTCCTCGTGTTGGTTCGTCCAAAGTCACCTGGCGTTGAACTTCGTTGGTCCGGAGCACATCTATAATATCCACATGTCTGTTCGCATTTGGGATTGGAGAAACGGCAAACGCCTCAAGAACATGGTGGCGCCGTACCCGCTTGGAAAGGTGGAGTAAAGCGGACGAAGCGGGGTGTCACTGGGCGACTGAATCGAGCTTCTCCATCCATCTTTGGACTTGAATCGAATCGGCGTAAGTGGCACCTACCGGAACTGATTCCTGTCCTTTCGCGACACGGCAGAAACAGCGCAGTTCTTCAGCCATCATTCCACTCGGCGGGTCCGTGCCGATCTCGAGACCGAGTGGCCAGGACGCTTGAGAGTCCCAGACTTCAATGGGTCTTGGATTGGGAGTGATACGGGCGGACCAGCCGTCGCCGAATACTTCCGTGCGATCGATTCCGCGGGCAGGCATCCCCGTCGGAGTAAGAAACGACGCTGCAAACGACGCCACTGTTCCGTTGTCCCACTTTAGTTGTGCGAGAGCTAAGTCGATATCACCACTATTCGTACGATGGTACTGAGCGCTGAAGTGGCAAGGTTCAGCGCGATCGAGTAATACTTGGACGGCGTAGAGATCGTGGACCATGGTCGCATGCAAGGGATTCTCTCCGGGGAAATCCTTGACGATCGAAGCTGGCCGATGTCGGACGCAATCGACGAACGAGATCTTACCTCGCCGTTGAACTTCATTGCACAGTTCGCGATACTCGCTGCTGTAAAGAACAATGTGTCCAATCATGAGGTTACTGGATTCGGGGTGCACGAGCGGCGCGAGGCTCTCCGCTTCGTGCAAGTTGTCGGCGATCGGCTTTTCCAGAAGGACGGTCTTGCCGTGTTCGAGCAGCAATTTGGTGACGGCTACGTGCGACTTGGTTGTACAGGCGACAACCCACGCGTCGGCCGCGGATTCTTCAACAGCTAGGGAAAGATCGGTCCAGCTTGGGATTCCAGAAAGCTGGCCAGGCAACTGATCGATACTTTCCTGTCGACGGGCGACTACTGCAACCAGCTCGGCTTCGGCAAGGTTGGCGAGTGTGAGAGCGTGGAGTCGTCCGAATCGGCCGAGACCGACGACACCAACCTTGACTGGTTGAGAGTTGGGTTGTGCCATGCAAGTCCTCGGTATCTACGGATGAATCAGCAAACGCGTCGCTATTACGATCAGGCGATGATCTCTTTTACGACGTTTCCTTCGACATCCGTCAGACGGAAGTCGCGACCGCTGTAGCGATAAGTGAGTTTCTCGTGATCGAGTCCCATGAGGTGCAGGATGGTTGCGTGTAGGTCGCGAACATGGACGCGATTCTCAATTGCTCGGCAACCGAATTCGTCTTTGGCGCCGTAGGTGAATCCGCGTTTAACGCCACCGCCGGCCATCCAGACG
>JBLHLE010000828.1:0-4190 GCA_047620805.1 Pirellulaceae bacterium | reverse complement strand
GAGTCGTTAAACAAAACTCCCACTGGATCGTTCGCGACCAACAATTCAACATCGAAACTCAAATCGGAGCTGTTGAGCACTGATTGATGAACTTCGACAGCCAAGACATTGTCCGCCCCACCTGCAGGATTCAGCAAAGACGAGTTAATCTCGAATACTTGAGCAACTTGACCGTCTCCCGGTTCTGCAAGGTACGCCAGTTGATCAAACGCTGGGTTATCCAGCAAAAGCGTGGAAACCACTTCCGTACCGTTTAAGTAGACGACCGCGCCATCGTCGGCGATCAACGACACGTAGAGGTCGTCCGCGCCACGCGAAATGGTGGCAGCGGTTGGGAACGAGTTACGGAAATAGGTTGTGACAAACTTGTTGTCGGGGTCGTTGAGCGTATTGTCGGGGTCGGCGCCGAAGCGAACTTCCGTCGCCTCATCTCCTTCACCGTAGCCCAATTGAGCGGCCGCGTCCTGCGTCCAACCCGAATCGTCGAACCCACTCGCTTTCCAGGCAGTACCTTGATCGCTGCCGTCATCGAGATAGTTCCAGGTATCCCCCAGCGGGATCAACACTGTCGTGTCCACTACATCCGCCAGGGTGACAGCGGTAACATTCAAAATCCCTGTGGGGTCCGCCTGGAAGTAGGAATCCGTCCCTGCAATCGGAGCGTCGGGCGTATCCAAGACCGTGATGGAAACGGTTGCCGTGGCCGTAATTGCCGGGTCCCCGACTTCTCGAATCCGATAGACAAACGTGTCAATTCCCACCATCTCTGGGAGCGGCGTGTAGGTATAGGAACCATCGGCGTTCAACACGACTGTTCCGCCATTGGGGCCAGAATCCACTCCGACAATTTCAAACGGGTTGCTCTCTTCGTCGGAATCGTTTTCGAGTACGCCTTGGTTGACCACGCTTGCCAGTTGCAAATCGAAGTGACTGTCGGACGAAGTTAGTGCTGCCTGATGAATCTCAACCGCGATGATATTGCCCGTGTCGAGAAGCGGAATGCCCAACGCGGCCACGTCAAGTATCGCTTGATCCGCGGGATGCCCATCACCTGCGGCGTTGGCGCCAAAAATACCGAAGGCAGCGTCCGCTGCAAGACGAGTTCGATAGACTTCGACGCCGTTGATGTAAACGGCAGCTCCGTCATCTGCCACCAGGTCCAATGCGAGGAAGCCTACGGTTGCAGAATTTGGAATATCAATCGCTGCAGTTCGGTAGTAGGAAGTCGTGTATTTGGTATCGATTGGATTGTTCGCATTGTCGGGATCCGGGCCGAAGAGAACTTCTGTTACGTGGTCGGTATCACCATACCCCAACTCCGCGGGGCCACTCTTCCACGCGCTGGCATCGTATCCTGGCGACGCGAACCAAGTCGTGTCGGCTGCCTCAAACGTATCGAGGCCGCCTTGATCGCTACCATTATCTAGATAGTTCCAAGTAGCGCCGAGCGGTATGTAAACAGTGGGTGCTTGTCCCGCGACTGTTGTTATAGGTTGTCCCTGGAACGTAATCGCCGTGTCGTCCAGTGCGACCGGAGCATCGTTAACAGCGTCGACCGTGATCGTCACTGTCGCCAAGTTACTCTCGGTAAAACCATCGTTTACCGTGTAGGTGAAAGTATCTGTTCCGATAAAGTTCGGATTGGGGGTGTAAGTCATGCTGCCGTCTACCGCCAGCACTAAAGTACCATTTAGAACGCTATCCACTATTGTGATAACGATCGGGTCGCCGACATCCAATGCCGAAGTCGTGTCGTTGGCCAAGATACCAAGTCCGAGCGGACCCGTTGGCCCCGATGCTACGTCAATAACAAACGCAGTGTCCTCAGCGGCGGTAAACGCATCGTCAACGGCGACAATCGGACCATCGTCGGCAGGAACGACATTCAAAGTTACCGTCGCTTCTGGCGACACGGTTCCGGAGGCGTCGGTTGCGGTAAATGTGAATGCGAATACGCCACTTACGTCGCCGTCGGCGGACGCGAATTCAAAAGTGCCATCCGGATTGAAGATCAATGTTCCAACAGCGGGAGTAATCTCCGAACTGTCGACCAACTGGAAGTCAAATGTTTCACCCTCCACTTCCTCTGCGGTAAAGCCTAAACCGAAATGGGCAGAGGAAGTTGAAATTCGCAAATCGAATGAGGCATCGCTGCTGGTTAGCGCCGATTGATGAACTTCAGCTGCGATCGTATTGCCTGTGGGTTGTAAGTTTAGGCCAGCAGTATCTATGACGAAACGATTAAGGCTGCGTCCGTCGTCGGGCGCGTTACCGGTTGCAAGTGTGTCGAAGGCAGCCGCGACTGCCAGATTGTCGCGAACCACTTCAACGCCGTTAATGTAAACGGCCGCACCGTCGTCGCGCAGTAGATCCAAAAAGAGCGTACTTGGAGCGCCTGCAACGTCGAACGTATTTCGGAAGTAAGACGTCGTGAATTTGTTGGCGGGATCTCCACCGAACTGAATTACCGTCGCCTCATCATCCTCACCGTATCCCAATTGAGCGGGACCAGTAGCCCAACTAGCATCATTAAAAGCTGGGAGGAACCACTGCGAACCTTGATCCGTTCCGTCGTCGAGGTAACTCCACATTCCGCCCAATCCAAGGACTGTTTCGGCGGTCTCAGCAACAAGCGTCGCGTCCACGCCGCCGCCTTCCGCCGCGTCGAAGGACTGGCTGGTGATCGTTGGAGGGTCATTGACGCTGGCCACTACCATCGTGACTGTACCAATACTCGGATTGTTATCATCGTCTACCAAGGAATAAGTAAACGTCGCCGTGCCGAAGTAGTTCGCGGCTGGCGTAAAGGTAAAGTTGCCACCAGCGTCCATCACAACCGTTCCGGCAGGGTCACCACTGACGGAGTCGACGGGCTGTGTTGCGACCGCAGCGATCACTGCACCAACTGCACCACTCAAGTCGTCATTCGAGAGCAGTGGCGAGATGCTGGGAGCGAGCAGTTCCACGTCGAGTCCGATATCACTACTGCCGGGCCCTACTTGGTGTAACTCGACGGCAATTACGTTATTTCCGGTCACCAGGATTGGATTGCCCAGAGCGTTCAGCGGGTTCACCACGTGGGGGAAAAACGTATCTTCGTTCGCGCCATCGATAGCTGGACCAATTGCTAGGGTCTGTCCTTCGGCGTCCGGCGCCACACCATCCGCCACGACAAGTTCGCCGTTAATAAACACCAACGCCCCGTCATCGCGCAATAGATTCAGCGTCAATCCCGAAATCAAACTGGCATCTGCCACGTTAAAGTCGTGCCGAAATCGATACGTAATATTCTTGAACGCCGGGTCGTCGACCGCGTTGTCACCAGTCGGTCCCCAAGAGAGTTCCGTAACGATTTCAGGGTCGCCATAGCCCAGGCGAGCAGGTCCGCTCAACCATGATGAATCGTCGAAGGCTGGCTGCCGCCAAGAACTACCAATGTCGAGCGATGTCGACAGATAATTCCAATCCGAACCGGGCGCAACAAGTGCCGTGTTGCCTGTCGAATTTACAACCAATGGAACGTCTTCATCCGTGTCATAACCTGCGCCAATATCACCGACCGCGGTTACAGCCAATAGTTCGCGGGATTCCAACGGTTCCAATTCTAATCGGCGTCGAGCGCGGCGGTTCGCTGGTCTTCCAGATCCTCGATAGGACTTCGTTGTATTCATTCTGAATTTCTCGCTTTTTTTGGCCAAGGCATTAGATATTGCCCCAGTGGAATCGGGGATAAGATTAGGTGAGGGTACCATGAGGTACCTCAAATACTTTCACGACACAGTGTTGAGTAGATTTCAACAGCGTCCAAATTATCAGCCCGGCCGCTGGGAGTAAAGAATTTCCTGGACGTTTCAAGTTTTTTTACAGGAAAAAACAGGTCGGACCGTGGTGCAAAGACCACCCCAAAACGCTCGAGCGAACGCTTCAGAAACTCGAGCGGACGCTTCAGAAACGCGCGGTCGAAAACAAACACATCAATCACGTCTGATCTGTCAAGTCAGCGCCATCTTTGCGGATTCCCCGACTGCCCTAGAAAATGACGGAGGCAGTCATTGGTTTTCGAAGCGTTCGACCGCGCCCCAGAACTAAAGAGCGACTTATTCGCACGGCAAATTGCCCCTTTCCAAACTACCACCTCAAAACGAATTCAGACCTCTGCGAGCAAAAGGACCAGCTAATCGGATGAATAC
>JBLHLE010000827.1:0-4195 GCA_047620805.1 Pirellulaceae bacterium | reverse complement strand
GGCTGTCGCTTTCGCCGCCGGCGGTAGATGCGATCACCGGCGAAGACCTTGCCTTGTCGGATGCGGTCACCGGATCCTACGACCTGCAGAAGCAATCGCAAGTAGTGAAGGCTTATTGGCGACTGAGTCACGCGTTGGGAACCTACAACATGAATCGCGACGGGCTGGAGTCGTTGGTATCGATGCCCGTTCCACAAAACCAAACCGAACTAGCCGTTCTAAAAGCCGCCATCCAACAGACGCGAGCGGAGGTCGCGGAAGCCCGCTTGATGGTGATTGCGCAGCAGTACCAAGTCGCCGAACTATTGGGTGCGGACGAGGCGAGTTCGCCGCCAATCCCATCGGACTCGCCTTGGGTCGGCATGTACCGCTCGAACTTCGATAGTCTGTTCGCCGGTCGCTCCAAGCCCGTCGGAATTCGCCGACTACATAAATCGCTGCCACTGTTCGTTGACCTGATCGATCACCGAGCCGAAGCGGTGCTCACAGCTCAAGACGCTTTCAACGCCATGACCGGCGCCTATCGAGGCGGACAGGCTCGACTCCAAGAAGTACTGAACCTTCACGAATTACTGGGAATGCGGCGCCGCGAATTCCTGCTCTCCGTTCGCGACTACAACTTCAGTATCGCCGACTACGCGACCAACGCCGTTCATTCAGGCGGCGTCAACAGTAGCCACTATGTCGCGATGCTCATCCCCACCACGACCACTCAACGAACGACATCAGTTCTGCTGAATCGGTAGAATTACGATGCAAGTCGCCTCCCCGCCGCGAGCCTATCAGGCTGGCAGCCTAGCCAGAGCACTCGATGACAACGCTGCTCACCTTGCGTGACATGAGCGTCTCGCTCGTGATGGGACTAGTGCTAGAGAAAGGCCTGAATTGGGAACCAATGGGAACACGGCCAGGATGGCCATGCTACAGAGAGGGCGTTGCTTCAGCATTTGGGTTGTCGCGCGGAAAATGTTCGTCGACAACGCGGTAGAATTCGTCGGGTGAGCTGACATTGGCAACATTGCTGCGGAAGTGGCGTGCGCCGAACTTGCCTTGTGCGTAGCAACAAGCGAACTTCCGCATCAACAATGTCCCCTTTTGCACTCCGAAGCGTTCGAGCACCAAACGGTAGTGTTTCAACAAAACTTCTTTTTGTTCGGTCAAAGTCGGTTCCGGCGGAATCGGTTCGCCTCGCAAAGCGCAAGCCACCTGATTGAATAACCACGGTCTCCCTAAACACGCTCGAGCGATCATGATGCCGTCGACGTCGTAGCGCGTCAACATATCGACGGCTTTCTCGGGCGAATCAAGGTCGCCGTTTCCAATCAGAGGAATCGACTTCAAATGTGGTTTGATCTCGGAGATTCGATCCCAGTCGGCCTGTCCTTTGAAAAACTCGGAGGCCGTGCGACCGTGCACGGTCAAAGCCGCTGCTCCCGATCCCTCCACGACTTTTGCCACTTCGATCGCGTTCATCGTATCTCGAGTACAGCCGAGTCGAATCTTGGCCGTGACTGGAACAGGTGCACAGGCCCGCACAACTCGCTCAATAATCACTCCCATCTTCTCGGGATAGCTGAGCAGATACGAACCGCTATGAGCCTTCTCGGTGACTTGTCGCACGGGGCAACCGAAGTTGATATCGACGACGGTCACTTTGTATTCGTGAGCCAAGCGGGCGCCGACCTTGGCGAGCGTTTCGGGGTCGTTGTCCCAGATTTGGACAGCCAGTGGTCGCGGCTCGTCTTTGACACCCCACAATCGGTCCGGGTGCTCCGCCCGCTCGTGCTCCATCCAAACGAAGCCCTTGGCGTTGACCATTTCGGTCGCCTGCAATCCAACGCCACCGTAATCGCGGACAATCTGCCGAAAGGCGTAATTGGTGAACCCCGCCATCGGCGCCTGCAATAGCGGCGGATCGACCTTTACGGATCCGATCCACAGTGGAGGAAATCGGGGAGTTGTGGCGTCACTAATCACAGCTATCTTCGTTTATTATTTTCATGAGAAACTTCGAATCCGAACTTATTCGCACTCACATCTTAGTTAAATGTTTTAAATTCGCCGTTCTGATAGCGACGCCAGTAGTCGGCCAGGTCGGCCTTTACTTTTGGTGCCAGTAGGAAGCAGCCCAAAACATTGGGGAATGCCATCGATAAGATCATCATATCCGAGAAGTCGAGAACTGCGCCCAGGTTAATCACCGTGCCGATGAAAACGCACGACACGTAGATCGCTTTGTAGACCACAGTACTGTTGGGCCCAAAAAGTCGTTCCCAACAACGCTCGCCATAGTAACTCCAGGAGATGATTGTCGAGTAGGCGAACAATACGACGGCTACTGCGAGAACATACGGAAACCATGGAATCACTGCACCGAAAGCGGCGGAGGTCAGAGCCGCACCTTGTAGTCCCTGCTCGGCATAGGCTTCGTTGTTCCAGGCGCCTGTAATGAGAATTACCATGGCGGTCATCGAACAAACAACAATGGTGTCGATGAACGGCCCCAACAGTGCGACAATTCCCTCTCGGACGGGTTCGTCGGTTCGAGCCGCACTGTGGGCAATCGATGCGCTGCCGACGCCCGCTTCGTTACTGAACGCAGCCCGTTGTACGCCGATAACTAAAACGCCGATCATCCCGCCCCCGAATGCCTTGGGGCTAAACGCTTCGGTAAAGATGCTGCCGAACAGCGCCGGGACCTCGGACACAAAAGACAAAATGATGAACATGCAGGCTGCGATATACATCAAACACATCGTTGGCACGACTTTCTCCGCCGCGGCCCCGATACGTTTGATTCCTCCGATGATCACCACGGCCACCATGGTGGCGAGAAAGACCCCAAACACTGGCAAGAACATTGTTTTAAACGCATCCATTTTTCCCTGCAGCTCAGTCTTCTGCTTTTGAAGATCTTCGAGTTTCGTGAAGGAGGCCGCATCTCCCTTTTCTGTTGAGGCAGCGGTTGCCTTAATGTCGGTGTTCAAAACTCCCATTTGATCGATGTCGGCACTTTGCAACATGGCCAACATCGTCGAGCCAGATTGGTTGGCCTGAAACATATTGCCGCCGCCGAAACTGGCCAAGATACACATCACTGCGAATACAATCGAAAGCACCATCCCCAATGGGCCAAGGCCAAGTTCCTTCAGGCCTTCACTCAAATACTGCATTGGCCCCCCCAGGATCGTGCCGTCCTCTTTTACTCGACGGTAACGCTGTCCAAGCGTGCATTCCACAAACTTGCTTGTCATGCCAAAGAAGCCGCACATCAACATCCAAAAGAATGCACCGGGTCCGCCCGCCGTCATCGCAATCGTGACCCCGGCGATATTACCGAGTCCAACGGTGGCCGAAAGAGCTGACGACAATGCTTGAAAGTGTGATACCTCGCCCGGTTCATTGGGATTATCGTATTTGCCACGAACGATTTCGATAGCATGAGTAAATGCCCAAAAGTTCACGCCCATCATGTAGAGCGTAAAAAAGACCGAGCCGATCCCCAGCCAGAGTACGACGATTGGTGCCCCGCCCACCTTTTCACTTAGGATGTGACTCTCTTTGGCATCGACTTTCAGGCGCCCCTGCTTCGCCAAGGCATCCACCTCGACCAGCGCGATCATGTCCGATTCCTCTTCACTGACGAGTTCCCTGCTGCCAAGCGAAAGAATAAACACTTTGTTCGTATCATCTTTGGCGACGTACTTCGTCGACTGGTCCATCACAATCGAAACGAAATCGACTTCGCGAGAACCAATCGAACCGGGACGATAAGCAAGCTCCTTCGTTCCGCTAATCAGTTTGCCGCGAAGCAACAGCGCCTCCGCCTCTTTTTCTGTCAGCTCGGTCGCCTCGTAATCACCGTTTGGATCGTGCTTCACAAAAGAATCTGTGCTATCGCGGTCGCGTACATAGTGCTCCACGTGATCGATTTGCACATATGCTCGCGAGCTAGAAAGGAAGCGATAAAAGAGGACGCTCGCCATGTGATCAACGGCTGAAGCAAACACGCCGTTGACGTTTTCACCAAGACTAGGTTTGGCCGGTTTCTCGTCAACTTCGATTTTCGCTACCGCACTCGTATCATTTCCAGCGCCAGTCGCTGGGGTTTCAGTCGCTGGGGTTTCAGTCGCTGGGGTTTCAGTCGCTGGGGTTTCAGTCGCTGGGGTTTCAGTCGCTGGGGTTTCAGTCGCTG
>JBLHLE010000826.1:0-4196 GCA_047620805.1 Pirellulaceae bacterium | reverse complement strand
GAATGAACTGGCACGACAAATCGCCTTGCTGCGAGAACAGCTGAGCAAGAAAGAATCCTTGCCTACCGATCCGGCCACGGCACAGTCGAAGCCCGTTCAAACCGAGACCGCTCAAACCGCGACCGCTGAAACTGAGGCCGCTAAAACTGAGGCCGCTGAAACTGAGGCCGCTGAAACTGAGGCCGCTAAAACTGAGGCAGCTCAATTAGAACAAGTTCACTTAGAAATCGCTCCAGCCAATCCTGCAGGGTCGCAATCGATCGAGCAAAAATCAGCGACGTCGGCGGCGGGCAACGAAACGGCTGCCATTCGCACTAAAACTGGGCTTACTAAAACTGGGCTTACTAAAACTGGGCTTACCAAAACTGGGCTTACCAAAACTGGGCCTACAAACAACGAGGATGTTTCGGAGCGGACGATAATTACGAATTCGGAAGCGAGAAAGAACGACTCCAATCGCGGCGTTATTCCGCAAGACTTGACGTTGGAACGCGACACTTGGTTGGGAGACGATTCATGGGAAGAGAGACGACCGGAAGCACAACCGTTGGCGCAACCCTATGCATCGCAAACGGGCGGACTTAACTACCACGCCTTAAATGCGATTAGCAAGGAAGCGGAAGTTCACAATCAACGCGCGATCAACTTGGCTTCGCGGGCGGCGTACTATTCGGCACGAGCCGAATTCCTCGAAAGTCTGAAAACGGTAGCGAGGGGCCTCGACCTTCAGCGCGGCAGTCGCGCTCACACGGTAGCTTTGGCCCAAGCGTTTCGAGCGATCAAGGAAGCAGATCATTTTGCCCCACAAGAAGGCAGTATCGACCGCGAAGATTCTATCCAATTCATTATCGATTCGCACAGGACACCCATCCTGCAAAACGTACGACTCAGCGGGATGCTCCCGAGCCTCGCTATTCAAGCGTATTACAACTTCGCCGAGGAACGGATCGCGTTCGCCTGTGGCGGAATGCCTGTAGCAGCTCAGTCGTTGTACGGACTCGGCCGGATTTACTCCGAGCTTTGCGAGCATCCGGGCCAAGTGGTAACCATCCGCGCGACGGTGACTTTCAAGACCTTGTTGTTTCACAAATCCGCACTCGCCGTGCAACCAAGTCATTATCAAGCGGCGAATGAACTGGGCGTTTTGCTCTGTCGTCGCGGACAGTTGCAGGCAGCTCACGCGGCGTTATCCCACAGCCTCGCCATCTCTTCGCAACCGGAAACCAGGCACAACTTGACAGTCGTTCAAAACCGAATGCGACAGCTACAAATTCCGGCGGAGCAGCAATTTCGAAACACGGCTCCACAATTCAGCCAACCGCCGGCCAACGGCCGCGTTCGCGCAGTTGGAAACCTGCCGCCAAATAACGCAATGGCCAACGTCGCGCCGAATAGCGAAAAACCTGCGGTGCAGTTCGTGACGGTAAACCAATTCCGTCAGTCGTTTCGAGCACCGCAGGCCAATTCTGGAGTTGCACCTCAATACACACAACAGCCGCAATATCCACAAGCAAGTGCGGCCCCCACCACGCCTCCGATGAATTATCCGTACCACGGTCCTCCCCAAGCAATGCCGCAGCAGAGTGGCGCGCAGTACATAGCTAGGCCTATCCCCGCGAATGAACATCCTGCGAGCCAACCGTCTGGTGCTTGGTGGCAATTTTGGAACCGGTAACGATTGCTGAGCAAAGGACATTCTTGCGATGATGCATAGATTGCAAAATATCAGTGGCAGCTACGTGACGTGCACCCTGGCACTTCTGGCCGCGTTTGGAATCACTCATCTCTATTTGCAATACGAGCAAATGGAGTCGGAACCGCTACTGGTTAGGTATGCGGATCAAGTCCACGTCGACTTGTTGGAATTGAAAACCGAATTGGTCGAGCCGGCGAAGCTAACACCATTTGGTCCCCCAATCGACCCTCCAGTTCTTGACGAAATTCCACAATACCCTGCCGTCTTTCGAATTGGACAGCTTCCAGCGGATGAACAGCGGCGGGCCAACTCCTCGATCGAAGGCGCGCCCATCGCCGCTACCGACGTTGACCCGGACAGTTTTAAAGTGCAATTGTGCCAATATAACGGCGCCGTGCCATACGTGCCGCCGGGAACTTGGGACTTGTGGAATCAAGGAAACTATACGGGACCCGCCCGCCAAGTTCACGTTGGGAAATATCGACTTCGCGTTCAAGACCAGTTGGAATTTTTCTTTCGGCTAACGCGAGAAATCACCAGCAAGCCGTACGAATTGTCGCCCGGCGATGAAATTACAATCGACTTCAGCAATGACCAAGAGGCGAAGCTGAATCTCACGCGAGACGTAATCGTTCAGCCGAACGGTACGATTACGCTGAAACTAGTCGGACCGGTTGCCGCGGCCGGAATGACATTGCCAGAGCTCCAAGCGAAACTGGAAAAGCGGTACGAAACTTGGATCCCTATTCCGAGCATCACGGTATCGCCGAAATCTCTCAATGCGAAACTGGAAGAACTCCGTGCGGTCTATGACCGTCGCGCCGGTGTTGGCGGCCAGGCGCTCGGTGCTACGGTCACACCGGAAGGCACGATTCAACTTCCGAGTATTGGCTCCGTCTTCGTGCAGGGATTGACGCTCGATGAATTGACTCGCGAGATCGGCGCGCGTTACGGACTTATCGTTGACGGTGCTGAAATCACGGCGAAACTCGTGCAAAGGGCTCCCACTTCAATCTACGTGCTCGGTGAAGTCGCTGCTCCCGATCGCTACGCCATTACAGATCCCACATCGGTGATCGACGCCATCGCTCTAGCTCAAGGCTGGAATCCCGGCGGTAATCTTCGCAACGTCATCGTCTTCCGCCGCACGGAGGATTGGGGAATCATCGCTACCCGCGTGGACATCCACGATGCCCTTTATGGAAATGACGCTACGCCTCGCGACAACATTTACCTTCGGCATCTCGACACGATCGTCATTCCCAAACGACAAATTCAAGTCACCAACGATTGGATCAACCTCATCTTCACGCGTGGAATCTATAGCGTCATTCCGCTGCAGTACACGGTCGCATTTATGAAGAACAGCACGATCTAGGCTAAGGAAACCCGCGGCTAGTGTCCGCCAACAGCCTCCCGCAATTGGCGTTCAGTGCGATACCATTTGACGCTAATGCCACCCGCAAAGTAGGTGAAGAGGCTGGATATTGCCACCATGATGAAGCACCATCCGGTAGCTTTACTGCCGTAAACTCGATCGCCTAGATCCAGGAAGACCATGATTTCGTTCTGCTCAGTCGACATCATGCAGATACCTAAAAAGACGGCGTAACCAGTTGCCATGCAGAGCACCATCAGGGCCAAAACCCAAACCGTAGTCCAATCCGGTAATTGAGTTGCATATGCCGCGTAGGCGAGTTGGATGACGCCGACAACTAATAGGACGAGAGCCCAACGAGCAATCCCGCCGGCACTTTCGTTCAGCAAGACTTCAAACACATTCCAAATCGCGGGGCTCATGCCAAACAACGCTATCGCCACCAGACTGCCCGCCAAATAGAAGACGGTAATCCGCTGTTGCAGCGTCGCGACGACGCCGTGAACTTCTGCTTGCGGTTCCGGCTCTTTGGTCTCTCGGGGAGCAGCAGCAGCAGTCGGCTCAGCTGGATTCGTCGACTTGCGAGGCGGCGGCTTCGGTGGCGATTTCCGTAATGCGGGTTCGTTTGAGGACGCGGGCGGCGTGCCCATTTGCGAAGGCTTCGTTTCCGAAGTCCTCTTTTGCGCTGGCTGCTGGTCCGGAGTTCCGCGGGCTGATTCCTGCTTTTGCGGTGTCTGCTTTTGCGGCGTTTGTTTTGGGGCCGTTTGTTGTTCCGATGACTCTCTCTTCGGCGATTGTTTTTCGGACGATTGGGAAGCGGCGGGTTGTGATGGGCCGGGATTTGCGGCGGTCGACGTCTTGTGGTGCCGTTTGTCGGTTGCCTTTACGCCTGCCGACCTCGGCGTCGGTTTCTCGCTGGCGACATCCTGCGACTTCGGAGGCTGGACTTTTTCCGCCGATGTTTTTTTAGTTGCAGGTTTATCCGGCGATGTTTTCTTAGCAGCAGTGGGTTCATTTTCTTGCGGCGGCCTTACAGGCGAAGCAGATCCGGCGTGACCAGACGCAGGAGTCTCATTATTTACTCGCCAGCGAGACGACTTATCTTGCGTCGTCTTGGGCGGA
>JBLHLE010000825.1:0-4200 GCA_047620805.1 Pirellulaceae bacterium | reverse complement strand
GCGATAGGTGGGGCTGTATTTGTGGTAACTGAAAATGAGTTATTCACTGCGATTGCGGCATTTATGGCCATGACAATCACAATGATAACCATCGCCATCGTTGCTCATCGGCGCCTAAATAAAATCCAAGATCAATTTCCCGGAGCGGTAGACTTGTTGGCCCGCGCGGTCCGAGCAGGTGAAAGCCTTGAACAAGCAATGGGCCTAGTCGCCGAAACGATGCCAGACCCCGTCGCTCCAGAATTCCAGCGCTGCGCCAAGCAATTGGAAATGGGACTCGCAATTCCGGCCTGCATGAAGAGCCTATCACAACGCGTTCCCCTCATGGATGTCCGCATCTTCTGCAACGCGTTAGCTGTTCATCGACAGGCTGGTGGCAATCTGCCAATAACCTTGGAGCGACTCTCCGAAGTGATCCGGGACCGCATGGCTTATCATCGACAATTGAAAAGTGTCACGGCGGGCGGAAGATTCTCAGCGATGCTGATCTCCATCCTGGGACCAATTCTCTTCGTCTACCTGTTCGTCTTCCAACCGCAATACGGAGGCAAACTTTTAGAAGATCCAATGGGGCAGACGATGCTGATGATTGCCATCCTGTGCCAAATCGTTGGCTTCGTCTGGGTCACCTGGCTCATCAAAAAGGACTACTAGAGTCATTCGGTAGTCGACACAATACAACTGGTAGCGAAACAACGGGAGTAAAGAAAACATGAACTGGCTAGAACAATTCGAGTCATTCGTGAACCAAGCGAGCAACTGGATAGCCTCCGCGCTGCCCGCCTCGCCCACTCCCAGCCAAACTGCGCTGTTCACTAGCGGAAGTTTCCTGGCGATAGTGCTTGTCATTTTTCTCATCGGTAGGATTCTGATGGGCTTCCGCCGCAACAATACGACCGAGGCGAGAGGAAGCCGGCGGCGCTTGATCTTTGGCCCCTTGACCGAAGCCTTTGCCTGGATGATTCCGGTCAGCCAACGCGCAGTAAAGAAATTACGACAAGATCTATTGAAAGCTGGCTATCACCACCGCAAATCGCTGGAGGAATATCTGGCATTCCGAAATGCCGCGCTGCTATCCTGGCTGATATTCATCGGCGTTACCGTTGTCGCCTTGGCGTCGCCGGACGAGAACATTACTCCTAAGATTCTGATCGCCGGATTAGCTGTCGTCGTGTTAATCTACGGAATTCCCAGAGTGGTGCTGAGCGCACAAGCTCATAGCAGAGCCGAACGAATTCAATTCTCGCTCCCCGACGCGCTGGATCTAATCAACATGACAGTGACTGGTGGACTGCCTTTGCGGCAAGCGATCAGCCGAGTCGGAAAAGAATTGAAGACAACGCATCCCGATGTCGCTTGCGAGCTGGCTATTGTCGACATGCACGCGGAAACGGGTTCGCTGGAGCAAGCCCTCAAACAGTTTGCTGCTCGAATCGACCTTCCAGATGTGACGGCGTTGGCAGCGATCGTTCGCCAAGCTGAGCGTCTTGGTGGAGCAGTGGCCACAGCGTTTCAAGATTTCGCAGACGGGATTCGACTCACTCGCCGCCAAACCGCAGAGGAAAGAGGCAACAAGGCATCAGTTAAACTGCTGTTCCCAATTGTCTTCTGTCTGGCGCCACCGATCTACGTGCTGTTGCTCGGCCCCGCAGTCATCGAATTGAAGCGTTTTGTCCAACGCGAATCGCAAGCGGGTGGCGCGTTGACGCAGTCGCCCGCCAACCCCCTGGGGACCGCAGATGCAAGTCGCCCCAGTTCCGTCATTCTCGGGGATTAGCCGAGCACATACTGAAGTGCTGATGACGTCTTAGTCACTTACCTTAACAGGCGGAAGTCGTCGCATTGCCGAAGTCGCTGACCCGTGTGCCGAGACACTCTTGGGAACAGTCTGGAATTTATTGTGTGTCAGCATCATCGGTTCAGTTGATGTGGTGTTCGCTTTGACTCCACTCAATATCAGTTGTTCGGCACCGGCTGCACGAACTCGGCTGTTCTCTACTTCGTTTAAACTAGCTTGGTGATTGACGGCCGCGACGTTTCCTATCGCTTGGCTGTCGGCTTCGATCGAGGGGTCAAAACCAGGAGTTTGCGGGCGATCCAACGGTTGGAACGGCTGACGTTTTTCCAGTCCGCCGGTAAACTCAGCCAGTTGCAATAGGGCCTCGGCTGCTGGTTTCAGATCCGAGTCCAGGTCGAGAGCGCGGAGGTAGTTTTCTTTGGCCCCGCGAAGGTCGCGATGCTGGGATTGAATGAACGCCAAATTCGAGAAGGCCTGCGCCTCAGTTCCGGCCAACATGAACTCTTCCAGCGCTTCGTCGTAACGTTTTGATTCCGCCAACACGACACCCAAATTATTGCGAGTCCCCTTCAGTTCGGGGTTGAGCTTCAATGCTTGACGGAATGACTCTTCCGCTTGTGGGTGGTCACCGGAGAGGTAATGAGCGTAGCCGATGTCACCCAACAGTTGTGGGGAGGGCGAGTCGCCTTTCGCTTGCTCAAAATGAGCGAAAGCCGCCTCCAGATTTCCAGTCTTGGCGGCAATGACACCGAGCCGGTGGTGCGCCATTGAGTTTTCGGGAGAAAACTCAATCACCTTTTGGAAGAGCTTGGTGGCTTCGCCAGCCTTGCCGTGTCTTTCCTGCAAGCGAGCGAAGCTGATCATTCGCTCCAACGACTGAGCGTCAGCCTGCTGGGAATTCTTCGACATCATTGCCGACGGCAACGAACACCCTTGCGTTATCGCCAACAGGGTCAAAACACTGCAGAAGAGGCTTAACTTAGTATATCTGGTCATTGGATTTCTCACTTGCTTAGCTATGATTCAACTGATCGATCGCTGTCGGTTAGAAGCTGCGGCCACCGCCGCCACCACCGCCGCCACCACCTCGACCAAAGCCGCCCGACTGTTGCGTACTCAAACCGCGATGATACGCTCGAGCAGCTTCGCCACTGGTGTATCCTTCAGCGAATGCGGGAGCGACGATCACCAGTGTTTCAGCTTCTTGGACGCCCAGCGCGCCAAGAGCTTCCACTACGATTTGGCGACGTTGGGAATCGAGTTCGTCACTAAGATGCACTGGGTAACCGTACTCAGTTCCTGCTTTAGAGCTCGTACGACTCCGTTCGAGGACAACGGGGAACATGTGTCCAGCTTTTACGTTGACTGCGATCTGCTTGAGGTGATCTTCGCCGTCGTCATTCAGTCGCCATCCGCCGAGATTAACGCCGTTGGCAGCCGCTCGATTCAACTCGAACTCATGCATATAGATGACGTACTTGGACGCCTCTGCATTGATCTCTTGGTCCTGAAATATCGGGTCGATTTCCGCTCCCAGCGGCGGGGCGGAAGGTACAAACGCCTTTTCTCGTGCACATCCCATGAATGTGCCTCCAAGCAGCGTGACTCCCAGTCCCAAGTGTACTCCGTAGGTCCATATTCGTTTATTCATTTGTTCATTCCCTATTTGTTTCGTAATGCGATTATCGTTTCGGTAGAGCAAACCTAGTCGCTAAACCCTTGGGGACCGCAGATGTAGTACGACTTGCGTTGATGAGCATTCCGACTGGCACGCATTTGGTTCTTTTGAGCCGTCCAAACGGTGCTACGATAGTGCACATCTGGCTGTCCCTCGATCTTTTGACCGAGGAAGAAGTCGCGGTTGGTGGATTCGGTGACCCGCATTCCCGGTAACAGTAGCGGGGCCTTCTCCGGTTCGAGAGGATGAACCAACTCGGGACTGACCAAAATGATCAACTCGGTTTCATCTCGAGTAGTGCTCTGGTCGCCAAAGGCTGCTCCCACGATCGGGATGTCGCCAAGGAATGGAATTCGTTTGCGCTCGCCGCCTTGTTCGTCTTGAATCAACCCAGCAATCGCCAACCATTGGCCTTCGCGAAGGTCGACGGTCGTTGTCACCGCTCGTATATTCAAACCGGGAATGCCACCCACTGCATTTGTCGAGTTAATTGAGCTAAAGGAGGGAGCGACCAGCAGCCGCACTTTATCTTTGTCCATCACGGTCGGCGTAAAGGACAACTGGGTGCCGAAACCGCGGAACGAAGTTGTGGCTGCAGAGACGCCATCGATTCCGACAGCCGTCGGAACTGCGAACTCACCACCAGCAATAAACGTCGCCGGTTGACCGCTTAACGTCACAAGATTCGGCTCCGCCAGAATCTTGCCGTAACCGTTTGTGCTGA
>JBLHLE010000824.1:0-4206 GCA_047620805.1 Pirellulaceae bacterium | reverse complement strand
CGACAACGGCCTATCGGTTTTGTTTTCGATTCGAATCATCACCTTCTTCGAATCCATGGGAATAACCGTAACCTCGATATCGCGAGCTTTAATGGCCGCGAACATCTCTACACTTTGACTGTTGCTTTCCGTTTTAGACGGTCTGTCGGCATGAACATTGGCGAATCCAACGACAGTTACCGCAAGAAACGCAACCAAATAGACGGGGACTCGGGAAAACTTCCGCATCGCTCAACTCCTCAAAAATTGTTCCACTGTCCAAACAGCAGGTGCAGACCCCGAGTGTAGAAAAAGATGGAGAATGCTGTTTGGATGGACTTGGATTGCCCCGGAAAGGTTAATTGAGCTGGCTTGCCTGATATTCTAATCGTTATACATCGAAGTTGTAAATGAAGAAAAAAGCGTATTTTCGACCGGGAACCGGATTTACCGAACCGAAATCCTGGCGAAGGAGATAAAAGCAGGCACCCAACGGGCACATCGCTTAACGGGCACATCGCTTAACGGGCACATCGCTTAACGGGCACATCGCTTAACGGGCACATCGCTTAACGGGCACATCGCTTAACGGGCACACGGTTTAACTGAGCACATCGTGAATGATTTCACCGTGTACGTCTGTCAGGCGCATATCCCTGCCGCTGAATCGGAAAGTCAATCGTTTGTGGTCCATTCCCAAAAGATGCAACATAGTTGCGTGCAGGTCATGGATTTCCAGTTTATTTTCGATCGCCTTGTAGCCGAATTCGTCGGTAGCTCCAAAAACAGTACCGCCTTTTATACCGCCGCCGGCCATCCACAGAGTGAAGCCGAAGGGGTTGTGATCTCGGCCGTTACTTCCCTGAGCGAATGGTGTTCGACCGAACTCGCCGCTCCAAACCACCAAAGTCTCTTGCAGCAGCCCTCTTTGCTCGAGGTCGGTCAACAGCGCCGAAATGGGCTGGTCGACGCACATGGCGTTATCGGTATGACCTTGTCGGAGATTGCCGTGCTGGTCCCAACGGTCGTGTCCAACACTGGGGCACGTCAGTTCGACGAACCGCACTCCATGCTCGACCATCCGCCGCGCCAGTAGACATTGCCGAGCGAAGATTGGCGTGCCTTTTGTTTTTGCGTCCAGTCCGTACATCGACTGTGTCGCTTGAGTCTCGCCGCTGATATCGGCCAATTCCGGAACCACTCGTTGCATTCTGTAAGCCAGCTCATAGTTTGCAACCGCTGACTCCAACGCGTCGTGTTTCCCTACGCGATCGATAACTTGTTGGTCCAATTCCTTGAGCAGCGCGAGTTTGGACTCTTGCGATTTCGCCGATTTTTCGAGTCGTTTGATATTGGCGACAAGCGCTGAATTGACATTAAAAACGCTGCCTTGATAGGCGGCCGGAAGGAAACCACTATTAAAGTTATCGAGTCCTCCGGGAGGAATCAGGCCACCGTTGAGGACTACGAAGCCGGGCAAGTCCTGACAATCGCTTCCCAATCCGTAGCCCATCCACGCGCCCATGCTTGGGCGTCCCTGTAGTCCGCTGCCGGTGTGCAAGAAATAATTCGCGTTGGTGTGCTCGGAAAAATTCGATGTCATCGAACGGATCACGGCGAGCTTATCTACGTGCTTGGCAACATTCGGAAACAAGTCGCTGACCGGAATTCCACTCTCACCGTACTTATTGAACTTCCAGGGAGAAGCCAATGTCTTGCCGATATTATTAAACTGTGTCGGTTCTATTTTCATCGCGAACGGCTTGCCGTTCTCTTGCTGCAATCTCGGTTTCGGATCGAAGGTATCGACTTGCGACGGCCCACCGTCCATATACAAGTAAATGACGTTTTTCACCTGAGGCGCGAAATGCGGCTTTTTGGGGGCAAACGGCGTGACTCCGCGAGCCGCCGCTTCCGCACTGCCAGCGAACTTTGAATCGGACAGTAGTGCACTCAAGGCAACTGCTCCGAACCCCGCGCCGCATTTCGTCAGCATCTCGCGTCGCGAACTAACTTCTGCAATTCGACCACAGTGGAATTTCATGACTCCGACCTCTCCGCTTGAAATATCGTCGATGGATCCGTTCGATTCCATCTGATTTATTGTTTCGCCCAGTCCGTTGACTCAGACTATCACTAATCGATGAAGATAAAATCTTTGACGTTCATCAGAACGTGACAGTAGTCACCCCAAACTTCGGCACTATGTTCGGACGCCTGTTCGTCGAGTCCATAATGTAGCCCGTGTGTCCCAACGAACCGTTTGCCCGTCGCAACTTCGGCATCGCTGGCGGGCCTTCCAAAGCCTTCCCAATACGATTGTTGAATGCGTTGCTCAACCGACCTATCGGGCGTAGTCGCAATTCGAGTGCCCCATTTCTTCGCTTGTTCAACGACGAAAGGATCGTTCATAAGAATCAGCGCCTGTGCGGGCACATTGGACACATTCCGTTTCCCCACCGCGTTGAACGGCTGCGGAGTATCGAATGCCAGCATCATTGGAGAGAGAAAGTTACGGCGAATCGAAACATAGATCGAACGACGACCATCGCCATCCAATGGCCCTCCGCCGGGCCGACCTCGCCCCTGCATGAACTCCGTCAAGTAGACGTTAACACTTGGTCCGAACTGTTTACGATCCAGTCTTCCCGAAACTAACAACATCGAGTCCCGAATGGCTTCACCTTGAAGTCGCCGAACGCGTCCGCGATGGAGCAAGTCGTTGTTCGGATCAATATCGGCGGCAGCCGGATTCGGTTGGCTGTCCATCTGGTACGAATTGCTCAGCATCAAGTGCCGAATCATGGACTTCGTCGACCATCCCTCCCGCGCGAACTTAACAGCTAGGTGATCGAGCAATTCGGGGTGAGTGGGGGCGCGGCCCAGCACACCGAAGTTGTCCACCGACGCGACGATTCCCTGCCCGAAAAGGTGATGCCAAATTCGGTTGACCATGACTCGGCTGGTAAGCGGATTCGTGGGGGCCATTATCCGTTCCGCCAACTCTAACCGGCCACTTCCAGACGCCGTCGTCGCCTGACGTTTCCCGTCAATGGCTTCCAGCATTCCCCGCGAAACGACTTCCCCAGGCGTCCGCGAATTGCCGCGGATCAAAAGATGTTCGTCGTCGCCACTGCCATCCCACATCGCTAGAGCAGTCCGCGACTCGAGACGAACCTCCTGCTTCAATGTTGCAAATTGTTCGCGATGACTGGCACCAATTTTCGACAAAGGCGCTAGATCTTTAATGAAGCAAGCGGCGTTCTTCAGCATCCAGTCTTGCAGATTCGCGGCGCCTCGATCTTGTACCACTTCTCCGAACTTTGGCAGAGCATTGGCAATGGCCTGTCGATAGGCCGCAGCAATCCGTTCCAGGTTCGCCTTCGACTTATCGACGCCACTAATGATATCTTCCGCAACGACATCACCTGGCACCGCCGGCGCTCGCGGGCCGCACACAACTTGGAGGATCTCAAGCGGATCGTCTCCAGTCGCAATGAACTCCATATGCAATTTGTGACCGTTGTAGCCACCCACTGAATGCGAAACCCATTTCGGCTCACCTTTAATGTCGACATCAAAATCTCGCAACAATGCACCGTGGAGCGGTCCGTTTATCGTGCGGTGTGAATCGACGACCGCGTACGAACGTCCCTTTCCACGCACCAAAAAATGGACCGTTCCGCCACTCAACTCGAACGTACGAGTGCGCAACGCGCGGCCGGCGCGATCCCATCCTGCCAGCCGCCCGGCCTCTTTGCCCGTGCCCGCCGCCAAACGCAGACCGTTAAACACCGAATCGCGAATGGCTGCACCGTATTGTTGAATCGCTCCCAGTTCATCAGCCGCGCCCGCTTCTGCTACTCGCAGCTGGCCAGTCCTGCGCGGTTCGCCACCGAACAGCACACCGTCTTGTAGCCACTCCGCGTCGCTCGATTGATAGTTAACGACCTCAACGACCCCGTCCGTTAATTGACCATCTTTTTCCTGCTGAGATTTCCAGTTGGCGACGACATTTGCGATCAACTGGGCGACATCGCCGTCGTCAAGACAAATCCTTGCCCATAAGTTCAGCGGATTAGCCTCGTCGTTGCGGGCCGCCAAAATACTCTTCACCCACTGCTCCAAAAGGGCACCATCCAGATTGAGTTCCTTCGCCACCGCTTGAATACGCGTCACCGAAACGGCCGCGATTTTGACATTTGGCGCCTGGGCAATCGACTCACT
>JBLHLE010000823.1:0-4211 GCA_047620805.1 Pirellulaceae bacterium | reverse complement strand
CTTGAATCAGATCGTCCTTCTCAAAAACGCAGATAAACGTGTTGGTTTCTTTCGGAGCGGGTTTCGTGCGATGGAAATGAACCCGGGCGCGGTCGCCGTTGGCCTCGGTCACCCACCAAATTCCGTTCACCCACCGCGGACCACTGGCGGTCCAGAAACAATGCTGAACTAGCCCGTCCTCGCGGAAGTGATATTCCGACACCGGGCCCACCCAGTGACCGACGAGTTTGTTCTTGTATAAGTTGCTGCTACAGCCTGACATCGAACAGACCAATAGCGCAAATGGCACCACCACTAATAAGCGAAGCGCAAACGATCTCGCATTGGGCTTCATAACAATTCTCCACCAAGTATTCCGGGTAATGGTCCTCTTTGCGAGTGCCGTGACATATCGCATTGCTCTCACTTCCCACAATTCCAGTCTAATTACCACAATTGATATGTCTGCTAAGAAAATTTGGAATTCGCAACGAACGCTTTAGTCCTTGAATTCGCTAGCCCGGATTATTCATGAAGATCGTAGCGAGAGTGCGGAAGTGTTGTTGTGGCAAGGAGGGCCAGCGATTCATCCGCATGCGTGTTGTTTTATACGTAGAGGATGAATCGAGCAGTCCGACGTCGTCCACGGCAGCACTTACGTGCTCGCAGTAGATCGCTCATGAATAATCCGGGCTAGGACCAAGGGTAAGTGATTTACTGTCTCGCAATGCTCTTTGGGGGTATTTTGGTATGATAAGTTTTCTCGAACCCAGCTTGAGTCCCTTTACCGCTTGTTGCAATACGATCTCCACCCAAACTGGATTGACTCCTTTAATGAACTCCCAACGAACGCCCATTTCTCTCGACGCCCTAAACTTCGACAATCGATTTACGCGCGAACTGCCCGCCGATCCAGAAACTGGAAATTCGCGTCGGCAAGTAATGCGAGCCTGCTTTTCTCGTGTATCGCCAACACCGGTCTCGCAGCCGAAGACGATTGCTTACTCGCAGGAAGTTGTCGATCTGCTGGACCTGGAAACGGCGGCAGTCGCGACGGACGAGTTCGCTCAGGTCTTTGGCGGCAACCGTTTGCTGTCAGGCATGGACCCGTTCGCCATGTGTTACGGAGGACATCAATTCGGCAACTGGGCCGGACAACTCGGGGACGGCCGAGCGATCAACCTCGGCGAAGTGGTTAATCAAAACAACCAACATTGGACACTGCAGCTCAAAGGCGCTGGGCCGACGCCCTACTCGCGAACGGCCGACGGTTTGGCCGTGTTGCGATCCTCGGTACGGGAGTTTCTATGTAGCGAGGCGATGTACCATTTGGGGGTCCCCACTACGAGAGCGTTGAGTTTGGTTTTGACCGGCGAGCAAGTTGTTCGCGATATGTTTTACGATGGGAATCCGAAGCCGGAGCCGGGTGCGGTCGTCTGTCGCGTCGCTCCTTCTTTTACTCGCTTCGGCAATTTTCAGATCTTCGCCTCGCGTCGAGATACCGAATCACTGAAGCAGCTTGTGGACTTCACTATTCGCAACGACTTTCCTCATCTGGGTGAGCCGTCTGTAGAAACTTACGTTGCCTGGTTCGAGGAAATTTGTCGTGCGACCGCCGAGATGGTCGTCCATTGGATGCGAGTCGGCTTTGTTCACGGAGTTATGAATACAGACAATATGTCGATTCTCGGACTGACGATTGACTACGGTCCCTATGGTTGGCTGGAAGACTTCGATCCGAACTGGACTCCAAACACGACGGACTCTGGGCAACGACGTTATCGTTTCGGCAATCAACCTCAAGTCGCTCACTGGAATTTGGCCCAACTTGCCAATGCGATCGTGCCCTTGATCGAACAAACCGAACCACTCGAACAGGCACTGCAACAGTATGCCGAGGGTTTTGAGCGCGGCTGGCAAGCAACGACGGCCCAGAAGCTCGGGTTGAACTGCTTTGAGCAAGACGGTGATGAGGAATTGACTGAAGAGTTGTTAACTGTCTTGCAGCTCGCCGAGACAGATATGACCATCTTCTATCGGCGGCTGGCCAATGTCGACATGAATGTAGTGGCGGATGAATCGTCGCCAGAGGATCTACTTCTCGCGCCGCTCATGGAAGCCTACTACGTTCCCGAACAGCTGACGAGCGAAGTCCGAGAACGCATTGTTAGTTGGCTCCGCAGCTACGAGCGCCGCGTCCGCAAAGACGGCACATCCGCTGACACAAGACGCGAGCGGATGAATGCGGTGAACCCCAAGTACGTCCTGCGGAATTACCTTGCACAGCTCGCCATCGACAAGGCCGAACAAGGCGATTATTCATTGATTCACGAGCTGTTGGAGGCGCTTCGGCATCCGTACGATGAACAGCCAGACAAAGAGGAGTTCGCCAAAAAGCGTCCCGATTGGGCCCGCAGTCGCGCGGGCTGCTCGATGTTGTCCTGCAGCTCTTGAGGCCGCGCGAATTCGCAATCCGAAGCGTCAGCCAGGAATTCGACTCTGCGTCTCGCAACTTCAAAGCTGGCGCGTCGGGTTACTTTGACCGCCTGTAGCTGGGATCCTCACGCGTTACTTAAAGTATTGGGCGTGTCCCGCTTCGAGCGCCTTGAGTCGCTTGGTCTTTTGGTTTTCGATCTGCAGTTTCTTTTTCGCCAAATCGAAGCGATCATCCAGCACGGGAATCAATGCGCCCGTATCTTTGAGCCAAGCGTTGAGCTTCTTGGATAGCTCCTGGGCAACTTTCGGATTCGACTTGAGTTGCTCCGTTTGCTCGCCGATGTCCGCCTTAATGTTGTACAACTCATCGCGGCCATCTTCGAAATAGTGAATCAACTTCCACTCCGCCGAGCGGATAATCGCACAGGGTTCGCCCCCCTGATTTCCGTAGTGTGGGTAGTGCCAGTAGAGGTCGCGTTCGGCAATCTCTGCGCCTTTTAGCAGCGGCACGAGACTCACGCCATCGACGTGCTGTTTCGGTTTCTGAGGCAGGCCGGCCAACTGCAGGATGGTGGGATAGAAGTCAGTACCAGTAACGGGAGTATCCGAGATCGAACCTGGCTTGCTTACGCCGGGTGCTTTGATGTAATAGGGTTCGCGGATACCACCTTCCCATTGGCGTCCCTTGCCGCCGCGCAATGGCAGGTTGGACGTCGCATAAGCGTCGCCAGAAGAAACGCCACCGTTATCGCCGGTGAAGACAATGACCGTATTATCGGCAAGTCCAAGTTCATTCAATTTATCCATCACCATGCCGACCGCGTCGTCTACTGTCTCCATCATGCCGGCGTAAACCGGGTTGTCCTGTACTTGGCGAACGGGCATGGTGCGATCGAACAGGAATCGAGACTTGGCAAGGCCAAGGCTTTTGGCTTTCTTGACGTATTTCGTTCGCAGCGCAGCGGTGGTTTGAATCGGTGCGTGGACGGCATAGAAAGAGAGATAGGCGAAGAACTTTTGATCCTTATTCGCTTCGATAAAGTTAACGGTCTCGGACGCCAAACGAAGTGTCAGCAGTTCGCCATCTGGCCCGTCTTCCAGCTTTGGGTTTTTGTAGGGCGAGAAGAATCCTCCGGGTGGGGAGCCTCGATGGTGACCTCCTTTGTTGATGTCGAAACCGTGATCCTCCGGAAAGGAACCCTCGCCGCCAAGGTGCCATTTGCCTGCGAAGAAGGTTTTATACCCCGCTTCTTTCATTGCTTCGGCCAGTGAAATATCTTCGTGCGGCAAGGCACTCTTGTTGGCAGCAGGCAAGACGCGATCATTTCGATTCCAGCGATTGCCTGTCGCCGCGCCGATCCAGTCTGTGATCCCGATCCGAGGTGGATATTTACCCAACATGATGCTCGCGCGAGATGGACTGCAGACCTCACACGTCGCATACCCATTCGTAAAACGCATCCCATCCGTGGCAAGTTTATCAATGTTCGGCGTCTCGTAGAACGTGCTTCCTTCGATGCCAATGTCTTTCTGGCCAAGGTCGTCAACCAAGATGAAGACGAAATTCATCGGCTCTGCGCGAAGCGAGGCTCCACCACATAACATCAACAAACCAACAGATACAAACCGCAACATATCGCTCTCCACATCAATTACACACAAAAACTTGCTATCAATAGATTCTACACACAACTGACGTCGAGTTGAACTCGCGGGAGAAAGAACCGAGATGCCCGTTAAGAGATGCCCGTTAAGAGATGCCCGTTAAGAGATGCCCGTTAAGAGATGCCCGTTAA
>JBLHLE010000822.1:0-4212 GCA_047620805.1 Pirellulaceae bacterium | reverse complement strand
GGACCGCGATGATCGCCGCAAGTTGGGTTTCCGACGCGGGATTGGGATGCGAAATCTCGCTAGCGATAGTGTCGATCTGCTTAATTCGACCTTTCAGTGCATTGCGGTTTGTAACGGTTTCGCCATTGAGAACACCAGCTCCCCAAAACCAAACTCCAGCCGTGCCAAGAGTGGCTAAAACGCAGACAATCCAAAAGCCGTACTGCCGAAGAAACTTTAGAACTTGCTGTAGCTTTTCCATGATCAGTTACCTCCCCGTGTAGTTGCGACTGTTTTTTCTTGTTCCGTCGCCTTTGCCGCTTCTGGCTTTTTCAAACGCACGGACAGCGGCACTTCCTGCCAACAGAACTGAACCGTGAAAACGAAACGGGGTGCCTTCAGAAATTCGGGTTCGCCGTCGTCGCTTCTGTTTTGCGTGGTGGCTTCAACTCGCGGCGATGGGTTAAGTGGTGAATTGCCACCGCCGTCGCCGGGACGACTTGGAAACTCGCCGACGCCAACAGTTCCAACGGTTGGGCCCGTTGCGACTGGCCCGCGATAGTACGGATTGGGCTCCATGTGCCCTTTTTCCAATTGGCTCTCCTCAATCATCGTCACGTATTTGATTCCCAATTCTTTCATCTGAAAATTCACTAACGGGGGATTTAAGCCTGTTTTCGGTAAATCGACATTTCCAAACATCAAGTTTTTCATAAACGTTTTGCGGACGTGAGCGCCAACGCTATTGTTCATTGCGCTAGGGTCGTTGTGGAAGTGATAACCGTGCAATTCGACGACCCAACCACCACCTTGGATCACAGGCTTCTTGTTGGCATCCACGGCCGGCGGCCCATTTTCGTTTTCGGCGGGCTCGACCGCATTGGGATCCTCGATGGCTTTGAGATCCTGCAGATGGTCTTTCCATAACTCGGGCGTCATCCACTTATTCAAATCATCGAAATACTGAGTCTCCACATACAGAATGTGCAGCTCAGATTGTTTCCCAAATGGAACCTTCTTGACGTCCGGAACTTCACCTGGCTTCAAGCCCTCGGAAATCGGCAAAGCGAGTGTGACTGCCGAATGCAACTCTGGCCAGAGGAGCTGGCGATCTTTGTTTCCTGCCACTTCGTCGGCCAGCGTGTCGAGGAACAGGATCCTGTCCTGACTCTGCTTGTGCGCCGCCTTATTTGTGTCACTAGCTTTCTGCACCAACGTACTTAGCTTCATTTGCTCGGCCCAAGTCTTCCCGCCATCAGAGCGGTCGTCGTGAACCATGTACCAATTGTTGACGACAAAAAAGAGATTGAACGCGAACGCCAGCATCATTGCGGAGACGGCAGCAACCGCCCACGGCTTCTTCTCGCGAACGAGCCGCTGAGTGATAATCTCTTTCGGCAACAAGTTGGTGCTCAAATGTGACTGCGACAAACCTTGCAAGCAAAGCCCATAACAAACGCCAAACGCCAGAATATTGTCCTTAAAGGCCGGCGATGAAAGCACGGCTGGGCCGGAAATTCGCTTCTTCCAAGTCGATTCGTCTAAATCGATGACGTCATAGCCAAGGTTCTTGGCTAGATACGATTGAAGTCCTGGCAACTTCACCGCATTCCCCAACATTACCATGCCGCTGATCTTGGCTGCTTTGTCGTTGTTGTGGAAGAAGTTCATCGAGCGTTGGACTTCTGTCAACAAATCGTTGAACGACGGACGCATCGCTTGGAAAATCGCTTTCGCGCCTTCCGCCTGGCGAGCGTTCCGCTTCAAATGCTCCGCCTTGGCAAATGTTAGCTTCAGTTCTTTTGTCAACTGTTTGGTAAAGTGGTTGCCGCCCAAAGGAATGTTCCGCTGCCACACGCGGAAACCATTGGTCACCACGATGTCAGTCGTGTCGGTACCAACCGAGATCACCACAACCGATTCGGGCGGATCCTCGGGATTGTAATCTTCCGGCGCCGGACCATCTGTGATCAAGCAATGCGAGATAAAGTTGTAAATACTCAAAGGAGCAAGCTGAACTACGTCTAGCTCAAAGCCAGCTGCTTCAAAGGGTTCGAGTAAGCGAAAAACCTGGTCCCGCTTCATCGCAAACAAACCAATTTCGGCTTCCAGCGCAACGCCATCAACTTCGGCGCCACCACCCATTCGCTGGTAATCCCAAATCACATCTTCCAATGCAAACGGGATCTGCTGCTTCGCTTCGTACTTTACAATGTCGGGGATCTTCTTCGAATCCACTGGCGGTGGCTTAAAGAAACGCGCTAGTCCATTTTGACCAGCGACAGAAATCGCCACCTTGTCGCCCTTCACGTCGTTCCGCGAAAGAAACTTTTGCAACGCATCGGCAATCAATTGGTCCCGATCCGCTTCTGGTTGACTGAGAATCTTAGGGTACTCAATGAAGTCGAACGCGTCGGCAACCATGTTGTTGTCCGCATCCAAAGTACAACGCATCGCCTTCAGCGCGCACTGCCCAATATCAATTCCCCAAACACCATTAGACGTCGCCATTCCGTCGTTCCTACTTATTAAGAGTGTTGCACCTGCGAGCGACCCGCGGAAACAGCATCACCGACCACACATTCTTGATGAGTTTTGAGTAAAATTATGCGTGGAGCATCAGCGATCTAGTGAGGAGCGAATGCTACCTCTGTTCCGTGTACTGCTAATTTAGTAACCCGTCGGTACTGTTGTCAATCGAAAGCGACTGGCCTTATCGCCCCTAAGCTCAATTGTAATTGCAGGATACGTGTTTCCCAACAGCGCCGCTCGACGTTCCTCTCTCCAACAGATATTGTAAGAATAGTATATTCCCTACCATCATTAACATTAGCTCAACCCGCCCGATGAAATACCTCGAACTCGTTATCCTCCTACCATGTCACGGTTTGGAAGACTTCCCGATTCACCACGAGGGGCAGCAAGCCAACGGTTTGCTGGCTTGCTGGACGTCTATGTGGCATCCCGCACTCCTCGCCTCTACCCAAAAAATGCCAATTTGGGCCCGGGTTGATGACCCCCCTGAAGAATTAGCACAACGGCTAATTATTATTCCCGAGGTTAGCCTCGAGGAACTGCAAACCGGGTTCGTGGAACGCGCCAAGGAAGAAGGAGCCGTCGTCGTTCGCCGTAAACACGAACGAGCCGAAATCCTCGAGGCCGCCCTCAAACCACTCGATTCCTACGACCCCGAAAATAATAAACTCAATCCAGAACGCGTTGCCGACTTCCTCGCACTTGGCTACTGCTATCTGCAGGTTCAACTCCTCACTCGCCAAATGCGCTACTCCAGCAACCTGGACGAAATCCATTTCCAAAATCAATTGCTGGCAGCCGCCAACGCTGCCGTGGCTGGCGACGATGAGCTCGCCGAAAAGAAAATCGCCACCTGCTTCGACCTGCTCGCCGAAGAACGCGCCCACTACTACCCAGTCGATGTGTTTCTCATCGATCTCACCATGGTCGCCCTGACAACCACCGGCGCCTCGCTCCAAGACGAACTCGGGAAATCAACTGCCGGCAATCTGCTTATTTCTGCTAGCACGCTGCAGGCAATGGCCACTGAAAATCCGCAGACGCTTGAGAAGCTCAAAGCGGGCGTTAGTGAAAACCGCATCGGAATTGTAGGGGGTGAGTTGCGCGAACATCGCAATTCACTGCATGCCATGGAAGGCTTGCTATCAAACCTCCGCGCGGGCCAAGCGATTTACAAAGAACTGTTGGGTTGCGATGTAACAGTCTATGGTCGTCGTCGCTTTGGCTTGACGCCAGCCCTTCCCCAAATTCTCAACAAATTGGGATTCGAGGGAATTCTCCACGCGACGTTGGAAGACGGTCAGTTTCCAAATGGTACGCAAGCGAAGATTCGCTGGGAGGGAGATGACGGCTCGTCTCTCGATGCACTCTCGCGATCCCCTCTAAGTGCGACAGCGCCGGAAACATTCCTTGGCCTTGCTGTAAAAATGGGTGAGGCGATGGACATGGACCACGCCGCCACTGTTTGCCTAGCTCACTGGCCTGGTCAAACTTCGATTTGGTACGAAGATCTTCGCCGCGCCGCAAAGTACGGGACAGCGCTCGGAAAGTTTATCACGTTCGACGAGTTTTTCCGGGACACGGAACTGCCTGGTCATCTCGAGCGATTTGATGCCGACCAATATCGGTCGCCCTATTTGAAACAAGCCGTCATTCGCCGACATGTTGACCCGTTGTCATCTTCGGTTCGCTATTGGA
>JBLHLE010000821.1:0-4215 GCA_047620805.1 Pirellulaceae bacterium | reverse complement strand
GCAAACGAAGAAGTCGCAAACGAAGAAGTCGCAAACGAAGAAGTCGCAAACGAAGAAGTCGCAAACCATGAAATCGATTTAACTCAGCACGAAGAAGTTCGACAAGACGAAGCCGTTGGGCAAACTGCCGCAATTCAGCAGGACGACGCCGTCGGTCAGGAGGCGGATGCAGCTCAGCTGGAAACGGAAGCTCAAACTGCGGTCACTTCACAAGAAGTCCAAAGTGATACGATTTCGTCGGCCGATTCGAGCGACGAAATTCAAAGTGATTCCGACGCCGCAGTTGCTGGAAAGATCGGGCCCACTTCAGGTACCTCTGCAGGGGGCGGCGAACCGGTAGGAGACGCAGCAGCGGAGTGGGAAGTCGACGAGTTTCTCTGGGCAACCGCCTGCCAAAAACTCATGGAACAAGAAGAGGAGTACTTTTTGCACGCTGGTCGAAGGCTCGCCGATACGACTCGCGAAGGCGTGCACGTCTTGGCTGTGACGGGATCGCAGCGAGGGGAAGGTCGCACGACTTTGGCGATGTGCCTGGCTCGATGTGCCGCCGCAGCAGGGGTGCGAGTTGCAATGGTCGATGCGGATCTGCAACGGCCTTCTTTGGGCCGTCGTCTCGGAGTGGATGCTCCTTGCAGTTGGCAGGATGTCCTGTTGTGCGAAGCACCTTTAGGCGAAACCATCGTCTACTCAGAAGAGGACCGTATTTCACTGGTGCCGCTCAACGACACTGATGAACCGCATATGAAATTGGATGATGACCGCGTCACGAGACTAATCGACGCTCTGTCAAAGCAATTCGACCTCGTCGTTATCGATTGTGGACCGCTCAACGACTTTGAGTCGGACTTCTTCGAGCGTGGCTCGGCTTGTCCCATCGACGCCGCCATCGTCGTGCGAGACTTGCGTGCTTCATCGGCTGCAGAAGTCTACAGGACTGTTCAGCAGCTTCGCAACGCTGGCGTCCCCGCAGTCGGTATTGCCGAAAATTTTGCCGCCGAGCAGGCAGCGGCCAAAGCGGCCTAGACGCCCTCGCTTCTGCCGTCTGGCGATATTAGACTGGAGGTCGAATCTGAGCAACGCTTGGAGTGCGTCCCGACTTCCGTATTTAGTTTCCAGGGCGGCCGAATTTGAGTAACAGCGAGAGCGAAAGTTCCAAAAAGCCGCTGGCCGACACTGTTGCTCTGCCAACCGAGGCAGGCGTTCGCAGAGCATGGCGATTTCGAATCGCTCTGATGTGTATCGCGGTTGTTGCTCTCGCAATTCGTCTGCTGCAAGTCAATGAGAGTTTGTGGGTTGACGAACTTCACACCTCCTGGGCCGTAGCGGATGACTGGAAAGACGTCGCCCCGCGAGCGTACATTGGCAATCAGCATCCTCTGTACTTCTGGCTCGTGCGAGGAATCGTTTCCGTCGCAGGGCAGTCCGAGTTCTCGTTGCGTTTTCTGTCGTTGTTAAGCGGAGTCGGTTTTGTCGTGTTGACCGGCGCAGTCGCTCGTCGCTTTACGGGGTCGGAACTAGCGGGAATCGTAGCGGCCACGCTGGTTGCTATCGACCGCGAGTTTATCTATTTCAGCCAGGAGGCTCGCACGTATGCTTTGGTCCAGCTGTTAGGACTCATTCAGGTTTGCTGCGGCTACCGGCTGTTGTACGAAGCCAAGCTTCGCTGGCGATTCCCGTTTGTGGGGCTGTCGCTGTTACTGTTCTATTTACACTACACCACCGGATTGCTTTTGATCGGTGAACTGACCGCTGCCGTTTTACTCTACGGCACGAAATCGTATCGACCGAAATACTCGACGCGGAATTTGTTTAACGACTTCGTTCTCATCGGCAGCATCAGCTTGCTCACTTCGCACGATCATTTGAGCGAGATTCTTGGGCGGCGTCTGAACTGGAAGAGCTTTGTAACGGCGAATCCACGCGCTGATCTGATTCGCCATTTCGATGTGTACTACCTGGCGTCGCTGTTTGCGCTTGTTCCGGCAACTTGCTGGCGATTCGTGTCAAAGAAGCCTCGCTGGATTTTGCTCGATCCCTTGGCGTGTGGATTGTTCTTGATTGCTGCAGTACCGATCGGACTGGCTTGGTTGGGGACATATATGGAAAGTTTGCCCATTTTCTTCTACCGCTATTTGGTCGTACTGCTGTTCGTTGGGCCATTGCTAGTGGCCATCGTTTGCGCTCGTCTACCACGGCCGTGGCAAATCGCATTCACAGCTTTTGTCGTGTTGTTCGCAGGATACGCGCATGGACGATCGACGAATTGGTGGCAGCAAGGTTGGATTGTTGTCAATCGCGCGGAAGATTGGCGAAGTGTTGCCGGAGTTGTCGACGGGCAGAACAAGGATTGGCCCGTTCTCTTGCAGGCCGGTTTTATTGAAACCAATAAACTAATCGGGAAGCACGAGGAAATTTGGGGCGAGTTCCTTAGTTGTCCGTTGCGGGGAATTTACCGAATCGATCGAGCAGACGAACGGCTGACTGCGGGAACACGAAACTCGATGGTTTTGATCAAACGCCATGAAGAGAAACTTCGGCAGACCGACGGAGGTTGGCTCGTAATTCGCTCAGGTCGAGATGATGGAATGAAACTGGCGCGTTATTTGGTTGAATATGTAGCGTTCGATATTGAAGTTATCACTTTATCGGGCGTTCATGTTTTCAAACTCACGCCGTCCGAGGGGCCCCGCGGTCGCGTAATCGAAAAAACACCAAATGGCACTTAGACCGCTCCGCCACCCCTGATTTTCCTGGCAGTTAAAGTGGAATTGAGCATCTTTGCCGCATTGCAACTGGGTGGGGTGAAAAGATCGCTGCGAGCGGATATCTTTAAGCGTAGTTTTCGAACGATAGAACTCGAATCAGAGAGACTCCAATGCGCGTTTTTGCAATCGCCGCACATCCAGACGATATCGAAATCCTCATGTCCGGAACTCTGCTTGCACTGCAGGATGCGGGGCACGAACTCCACTATATGAACGTGGCCAACGGTTGCTGTGGAACGACGGAGTACGATCCCGACACGATTGCTTCGATTCGACGCAACGAGGCCAAAACGGCCGCGGCAAAGCTGGGGGCGACGTATCACGAGAGCATTTGCAACGATATGAGCATATTCTTTGATCGTTCGACATTGCGAAAGATGGCCTCCTTAATGCGAGCGGTCGCGCCCGATGTAGTGCTCACGCACGCTCCTGCCGACTATATGGAAGACCACATGAACACCTGTCGGCTCGCCGTCACCGCAGCCTTCACTCGAGGAATGCCCAACTACCCCGCCGACCCGCCACGTCCTATCGTCAACTCCAAAGTGACCGTGTATCACGCCCAGCCCTATGGCCATCACGATCCATTGCGAAACTTCGTGACGCCCGATATGTACGTGGATGTATCTGAGTACATTGATCGCAAAGTCGAATTACTGGCGTGCCACGAGAGTCAAAAGAACTGGCTCGATGAAAGCCAGGGATTAGATTCGTATCTGAAAACGCTGCGGGACTTGGACTCGCAACTGGGGCAGGTTTCCGGCAAGTATCCATTCGCCGAAGGTTGGCGGAGGCACCTACATCTAGGCTTCTGCGACGCCGATGACGATCCGCTCAAAGACGCTTTGGCGGACCGCATTGTAATGGCGGACAAATAACCAAGAGTGACATCCTTGTCGCAAACGGCGTTCGATCGGAGTGATCATGGCGAATGAATTAACAGCAGTTGAAGCGATGCAGCAGATCGACACGCTGCTCAGCCACGTTTGGATGGTGCGGACTTTCATTAAGCACTCCGAAGAGGCCGAAGAGGACGACGAGCTACGCGAGGTACATCGCGCTCTCTATGATTTTATGTTAGCGCTCGGTGCGACCCTGAAGGGGGCAGACGCCAGCGGTTATATCAAGCAAGCGAAAAAGAAGATCCGCAAGCTCCGAGAAGCCGTCGAGCTGTATGACGAAATTCAGCCCGAAATCTCCAATCACACGAACTTCTTGATGGCCGGTACATCGTTGCGATCCGCCGTCTCTCAGATCGACGCGATTCTCGCGGGCCAATAGGCAGTCCCCATCGAGTCGGCGAGCTTTCCTTCGTGAGTATTCTGCCGATTATGCGGGAGTTACCGCGGCTCGTTTTCAAGTAAGACGCGGCGTTTTTGCGAGCGGCAGTTCTACAGCTTCCATTGGAACGTAGGCTTTTATTGCCGACTGCGCTTTATTCACGATAGCT
>JBLHLE010000820.1:0-4217 GCA_047620805.1 Pirellulaceae bacterium | reverse complement strand
ACGCCGCGCCATCTCCCGACTGTCCATCAACATCAAGCACGCCGGGACGCTCTACAATCAAGAGAAATTTGATGAATGTGCGGACGTGGTCAAGAAAGTGCAGAGCGCCGCTGAAGAGTTAGGGGCAGCTGGCGATGCGGAAATAATTGCAGCTCTGGGTCAAGTTTTCCGACGCGTCCGAAACGCACATGCGTTACTTGAACTCGAGGGAATTGCGTTACCAAAGATCAAGGAACCCAAAGCCTCCGAAAAACCAACGCCTGGTACAACGCCTGGTACAACGCCTGGTACAACGCCTGGACCAACGCCTGGACCAACGACTTCGCCCGCCCCCGCCGCTGGCGAAGGCATCAGTTTTGCCACGCAAGTGGCTCCAATTCTGGTCGCCAAATGTGGCAAGTGCCACGTCAACGACTCGAAAGGAAAGTTTAGCATGGCCAGCTATGCCGCTTTGATGCGCGGCTCCGCTGGGGGTGTTGTGATCTTCAAGGGCGACGCTCCGGGAAGCCGAATGGTCGAAGTCATCGAAGAAGGCGATATGCCCCGTGGCGGTCTCAAGATCACGGCGGACGAATTCAAGATACTCAAGTCCTGGATCAATGAAGGCGCTAAATTCGATGGCGGAAACGCCACCGCCAACCTCGCTCAACTCGCGCCCGGTGCGACTGCTGAAGATGCAATGAAAGTCGGAGTAACCAAGTCGACTGGAAAAGAGACCATCAGTTTTGCTCGCGACATCGCTCCTGTTCTCGTCGCTCAGTGTTCCGGGTGTCACGTCAATACGACGCGACCTCGCGGCGATCTGAACATGACCACCTTCGCGCAGCTGCTCGCAGGTGGTGAAAGTGGTGCACCCGTAGTACCAGGCAAACCGGCTGATAGCTTGCTGATCAAAAAACTCAAAGGGGTCGGTGGTGGCCAGCAGATGCCCGTTGGCAAAGATCCGCTTCCGACGGATATCATCGCCAAATTTGAGAAATGGATTGCAGAAGGCGCCACGTTCGACGGAAAGAATCCCGCAGACAAAACCGAGGATGTCGCCAACCTCGCAAAAGCGGAAGCGGCCACCCATGAAGAGTTGAGTGCCGACCGCAAGGAAATCGCTGGCAAAAACTGGCGGCTAGGAATGCCTGGCATCGACACGGACACCGCGACCACTAAGAACTTCTTGCTCGTTGGAAATCTCGGCCAAAATACACTCGAACAACATGGCAAGACCGCCGAAGCAGTCGCTCCTAAAGTCGGGCAGATGTTTGGCGCCGCCAGCGACGACCCGTTGGTGAAAGGACGCATCACGTTGTTCTTCTTCAAGCAACGATACGACTATTCCGAATTTGGAAAAATGGTTGAAAAGCGATCCAGCACACCTCGTGAATGGAAGGGCCATTGGAACTTTACGATCGTCGACGCCTATGGCGCCATCACCGCGTCGTTTGAACCGGATTACTCAATGGAAGCTTTGCTCGGTCAGCAGATCGCCGGAGTTTACGTGGCAAGCTTGGGCAACTCGCCCCGCTGGTTCTCCGAGGGAGCGGCTCGAGTGGCGGCCGTGCGACTAGCGAAAGACGATCCCCGCACCGCAAAATGGAACGATGAACTGCCCGAAATCCTGCGAGGAATGAGCGATCCAGCCGATTTCATCAACAACAAACTCGCGCCCGAATCGAATGATATCGCCAGCTATAGTTTCGTCGAATTCCTCATGAAGGATCGAAAACGTTTCGACCAATTGCTAAACGCGCTGCGTGGCGACAAGAGTTTTGACAAGTCATTCTCCAGTATCTATGGTGGTAGTCCCGAGCAGGTTGCAGGTCGCTGGCGTCAGGGTGCTGGTCGACGCTAATCGGCACTGGTAGAACTGCCCCCGTATCTGTCCGTTCCGACGAGGCTCTCGAATGTCAAAGTACATCGTTAAACCCGCAGACGCTTCCTTTCACAATATCTTTCCGGGAGTGGACATTCGCACGGTTGCGGGCGACAAGATGATGCTCTCGCTCGTGGAGATGGAACCCCACGCTGTCGTTGAGAAGCATAGTCATCCGCATGAACAGATGGGGTTGCTGTTAGAAGGTGAGTGTGAGTTCATTATTGGCGACGATCGTCAGATAGTGAAAGCCGGCGAGATGTGGCGGATTCCCGGTGGCGTCGAGCACAAAGTTATCAACGGCGACAAGCCAGGAAAGGCGTTGGACGTATTTCATCCAATACGCCAAGATTATTTGTAGTGGATCTCCATGTGGGCCAACAAACAGGCCGCTGAGGAATTCTTCGTTTTGTTGAACTTTTACCGTCATGGACGACGATAACCACTTACTGAAATTGACTTTAGCTCGCTTTTTTCAATGCCCTTGCATTTTTCTCGAGTCGAACAATAATACGGAGATGACTATCAACAGCAACAAGTACTATTTTTACTTTTCGTTTTTTAGCCCTCGGGTTCGAGGGGCTGGAAGACGGCTGTAGTTAGTCGGTCGCATATAAGATTCCAAAGCCCTGAGAGCCCAAGTGGTTCTCAGGGCTTTTTTTGTTGCCTTTTGTTGACCACCCACCACCTGGAACACCGAATTCATTTAAACGCCAAAGCAAAACACTAGGAGAATCGCAATGATTGTCGTTATGGAACCCGGAGCCTCGCAAGCTGAAGTCCAACACATGGTTGATCGCGTCGAAGAATTGGGGTTGAAGTCCCATGTCATCGTCGGCACCGAACAAACTGTGATTGCCGCTATCGGCGAGAAACGCGAACACACGAAAGAAGCGCTCGAGTGCGGCCCGGGAGTGTCGAAAGTGCTTCCGATTCTAGCCCCTTACAAAGTTGCCAGTCGAGAAGTTAAGCCTGAGTCGACTTGTGTAACTGCGGGCAGTCTGCGCGTTGGTGCGGGAAAACTTGGAGTGATCGCTGGTCCCTGCTCCGTCGAAAGCGAGGAGCAGATTATTGAAACAGCGAAAGCCGTACGAGCTGCGGGAGCGACGGCACTTCGCGGTGGAGCGTACAAGCCGCGGACGAGTCCATACAGCTTCCAGGGACTAAAAGAAGTCGGCCTGAAATTACTCGCCGCCGCTCGAGAGGAAACTGGACTCGCGGTTGTCACGGAAGTCGTGTCGACCGAAGATGTGGATCTCGTTGCCAAATACGCCGACGTCTTACAAGTCGGTGCCCGCAACATGCAAAACTACCGGTTGTTGGAGGCTGTGGGCAACACCGATCGAGCGGTGCTGCTGAAACGCGGTCCGAGCGCGACAATTGACGAATTGTTGTTAGCAGCCGAATACATTCTGAACGAAGGTAACCCCAACGTAATGCTCTGCGAACGCGGGATTCGTACCTTCGAATCCCACACGCGATTCACCCTGCCGCTCGCAACCGTACCTTACCTGCACCAAAAAACGCACTTGCCCGTTGTGATTGATCCCTCTCACGGAACTGGCCACACTTTCCTCGTTACCGATATGGCTGCTGCGGCAGTCGCAGCCGGCGCCGACGGCTTGATCGTCGAAGTACACCCACAACCAGAAACCGCTATGAGCGACGGCTATCAATCGATGACGTTCCTTCAATTTGAAGCCATGATGGCCAAGTGCCGCAAGGTTGCGAACGCCTTGGATGTAGAGATGTAAATCGCCGCGACGAACCACAAGCCAGTAGTCGGAGTTTAGTCGACATGTCACGTCCCCGCCGCAGCGATGCCGTGTCCAAGCGGGCCGAAATAAACCGAGTAGCGAAGTAAACTGCGCTGCCGGAACTGCGCTGCGCTTGTTGCCAGCCCATGCGTTGCCAGCCCATGCGTTGCCAGCCTATGCGTTGCCAGCCCATGCGTTGCCAGCCTATGCGTTGCCAGCCTATGCGTTGCCAGCCTATGCGTTGCCAGCCTACGAAAAAACGCGTCGCTGGCCCGTCAGACCTACTCGGCTCTGGGGCGGCTGTTTATTGTTTTTTGCAGCAGAATCTGCACTGGCTGAGGAAGAGACGCCAGCAAGCTTTTGCTCTTGGCGTCATAAGCAAGTGCTCCACTTCCACCGTTGGTTTGCAGGTGGTGTTTGCCAACCACGATTCCAAAGCGATCGATAATCGACGCCGAACTGTCACTCGTCGTTACGAATTCGGAAACGTCGTACACTTCGACCTCAAGTTGTTCTGTGAGATCCTTGATCGACACGATCTCTACAGTGCGTTCATCGACGATGCGGTAACCTAATTCCATCGGTTGTAGCAACTC
>JBLHLE010000819.1:0-4218 GCA_047620805.1 Pirellulaceae bacterium | reverse complement strand
TACTTAACCAGCGTCGCCCGTAAAAAAATGGGCGTGCCAGAACAAAACAGAGCGGGCTCTGTCAAAGCTCGCTCGGTGTACGACGGCAGAAGCGCGAGAGACTTACTGAATCCAGTTGCGAATTGAAGTAGACCTCCCTACTTGAAGAATACTCCATACTTGAAGAAAAATGACACGCCAGCACTGCGAGCCCTTGTCGGGCAATCGTGTATTTGTGAGACGCTGGTGTCTGAAACCCCGTTAGGCAGACACAAGTGAATGGCAGAAACCGTCGAATTCCAGCCGTATGACGCTTTCTACCTCTTCTGCGTTGGCGAATCTGTCACATTCGACACTGCTTGGCGGGCGAGTTGCTTCATCGACCGCATTTGCTTTTCCGATCAATGCAACGAACCAGCGTTTGCCGAAAATCGCGCTAAGATGCATGCGGCAATTCAGCGGGGTATTGATGCTGGACACATTCTTCTGTCCGCTTCCGGTGACTTGTCACAGTCGCCGGACCTTCGCGGCCGCTTTGATGATCGGCGCGATGCAGGCTTAAACGAATTCGACGCTTCCGAAGAAGTGGAGGCGTTTCTCTTATCGCAGACTTGGCCGGTCGTTTGCGATTCTAAACTCTCGCCGTAGCGCAATATCTACCAACACAGCGTGGTCGCGAAGGCTCTTCGGCCACGCTTTCCTACTTTATCCAACGCGGGGAATAGACAGAAGCGTCGGGAGCAGTTTCGGCGGTAGTTGATGCTACCACGTCGCCGCCCGTGGCCCAACAATGAGGGCGATGCGCAGCGCCTTGCCACTATGCATTGTTGGCAGGCGCTAGCCGACTACTCCGCCTCTCTGCACAACGATCTCAACACCAGGTAACGCTTCCTGCAGCTCAAGAACAAATTGACGATGGTTTATCTCCCAGGCAAGAACTTGCCTGAGATTCGGAAGACGTTGGAGACTTGAAATCATCAAGTCAATTTCATTAGCAAAATTTGCATCGAATCGGCGAATAATGACCACCTCAACGCTGCACACAAAGTCGATGGGGAGAAAATCTTCCATCGCCTGAAATCTTGATTCACCGTACCGCACATCTCCACCGAGTCGCCTAATCTCGATCACAGCGGATCGCTGACGGTGCACTGGCATGACGCACACTCCGAGGGAAATCGAAATGACGGTCAATGTTAGCACCAAGGCACGCATTGAAAATCGAGAGACAACCTTCATTTTGTAGTTCTGCCAGCGGGTGTTCAGACGCCATACCTGTCGTAAAGACCGGCGTCGGGATAATGGGCTCGTCGTTGCGTGATGAAGCCCTTCAAATCGACGCTTCTCATTATGAGGATCTTCGTAAGATAGGCAAATGGTTTTGTGTTACTATGGAGCCTCTGGATTCCATCGTCTGCAAGAGAAAAACGATAATGCAAGCTACGCCAAATCGCTGTTTCTTCACTCGCTGTGCGCTGCTGTTGATGGCCCTGCTGCCAGCGGTTGCAAACGCTGAAGAAATTACCGCACAGCAGCTTGAGTTCTTTGAAAAGAAGATTCGGCCCGTGCTGGTTGAGCACTGTTACAAGTGTCACTCGGTAAACTCGCAGAAGCTTCGCGGCGAGTTGTTGCTGGATAGCAAATGGGGTTGGACTCAAGGAGGAGAGTCTGGGCCCGTGATCGTTCCGGGCAAACCTGACGAAAGTCGAATCATTAACGCTTTGCGTTTCGATGAGCTTGAGATGCCCCCAAAAGCCAAGTTGCCCGAGTCGGTCGCGAAAGACTTCTCGCAGTGGATTGAAATGGGAGCTCCCGATCCTCGCGAAAAACGGGTTCGGAAGGCGACGGGCGAAGAAGAGTTCAGCCTCGCGGAGCGGAAGCAATGGTGGTCGCTTCAGCCGGTGAAGGAGGTGCCTGTTCCCAAAGTGAAAGACAGCGAATGGGCTCGAGTTGACGCGGATCGATTTGTGCTCGCCGCCCTCGAAGGAAAAGGTTGGCAACCCGCCGCTCACGCTACTCGCAACTCCTGGATTCGCAGAGTGACCTACGACTTGACGGGACTCCCTCCGACGCCAGAAGAGGTCCAGGCGTTCGTCGCCGATGAAAGCGTCGACGCCTATGAGAAAGTCGTCGATCGGCTGTTGAAGTCACCGCATTTTGGCGAACAATGGGCTCGGCATTGGATGGACTTGGTGCGTTACGCCGAGACGAAGGCGTTCGAAGCCGACTACGCGATGCCCAACGCCTATCAATATCGCGACTATCTGATTCGCGCTTTCAACAATGACGTCCCCTACAATCGATTGTTAAAAGAGGCTATCGCCGGCGATTTGCTAGAGCCTCGTCTGAACGCTGAAACGGGGATCAATGAATCCGTTATGGGACCGGGTTACCTTTATTTGACCGATGGTCAGCACGGTCCTCCCGATGTCCACGAAGACGAGGCGCGAATCTTTGACGACATGATCGACGTGATCGGTAAAGCTTTCCTGAGTCAGACGGTGGCTTGTGCCAGATGTCATGACCACAAGTTCGACGCGATTACGACCAAGGACTACTATTCGCTTTACGGACTGATCGCCAGTTCGCGAATCGATTACGCGAATATCAACCCTCCTCAAAAGCAGGAGGAGTTTCGCGAGAAGCTTCGCCAGCAAAAGCTGCGACTGCGAGAGGAGTTGGCAAGTGTACTTCTCGACGACGTCAAGCAAGTCCGGGCGGACCTCAAGGCCGCGCGGGATGGCAATGCGATTACGCCTCGGCAAAAGCGTTGGTCGGACTTGCTGCAAAAGAAACCGAATGGTGTCGCCGCTGCCCTCGCTAGTTTGTTAACGGCAAAAGACGCTGCGGCAGCCACAGCGGCATGGAATGCAAATGCCAAGCAGACTCAAACGACTCCTGAATTAATAGGGGGATTGTCGCGGGAGCAATTCGGACAGTGGATTGCGTCCGGTCGATCTTTCGAGGGCCAACCCCGTCCCGCTGGTGACTTTGTCGTTTCCGCGTCGGGTGAAAAAGCGATAACGTCGTTTGTCGGTGGGCGGCCCGCTGCTGGTCATTTGGCGTCGCGATTCGTCGGTTCGATCAAGTCGCCTTCGTTTACGATCGACGGCAACTCGGTCTCGGTTCGCGTTAAAGGGAAAAATGTTCGAGTCAATCTGTATGTGCGGCACTACGAATTAGTAGGTCGCGGTCCGACAACTGGCGGTACGACAAAAGTTATTAATAGTGATAACTGGACGACCGTTTCTTTCCGAACTAATCTGTGGGTCGGTGAGTCCGCCTATATCGAAGTGCAACAGAACGGTGGCCAGATTAATTTCGCTTGGGCCACCGGTAATCACGTCGACGGCGCCTATGCGGTACTCGATACCGCAACCAACAATAAACCGCTTCCGCCATTGCCTCCAGCCGGAGCAGCTTGGGGGATCCAAGGTGCTGCACCTCAAACGAGCGACGAGATGTTAGAGCACCTAGCAGCTCAAATCGAAGCGGCCGCCACAAATTGGAAGCAAGGCAAATTGACGCTCGTTCAGGGTGACTTACTCGAAGGGCTCTACGACGCTGGGGCTTTCGACTTTACATTGACTCGCTCCGAACCGCTGAAACAGGCGGTGAAAATGTTCCGAGCTACGCAACTCGAAGTGCCCACGCCGACTTACGTTCGCACGCTCAGCGACGGACAAGGAAAGGACGAGCCGGTTTACATTCGTGGTTCTCATCGGAACCTGAGTGCCGAGCCGAATCCTCGCCATTTCCTCGACGGCATCAACGGTGCTCCTTTCGAGGCGGAAGGGAGTGGCCGGCGGCAGTGGGCCGAGTCGCTAGTGGCTCGCGACAATCCTTTAACGGCTCGCGTAATTACGAATCGAATATGGCACTACCTGTTTGGCCGCGGGATCGTCGCCTCAGTCGATGACTTCGGACACATGGGGGATAAGCCGTCTCATCCCGAACTGTTGGATCATCTTGCCGTTTGCTTCGAGAAGAACGGCTGGTCCGTCAAAACGATGGTGCGTGAATTAGTGCTCTCGAGCACTTATCGCATGTCCAGCACCGCGTCGGCGGCGGCAGTTCGCGATGATCCCAACAACGTCTTCCTTCAGCATATGCCAATTCGTCGATTGCAAGCCGAGTCGATTCGGGACACGTTGCTGGCAGTCAGCGGTGACCTCGATCCCAAATTGTTTGGGCCCAGTCAAGGCGGAGACGGGGGTAGACGTCGCTCGGTCTACATCC
>JBLHLE010000818.1:0-4235 GCA_047620805.1 Pirellulaceae bacterium | reverse complement strand
CGCCAGCTGAAATCCGCTCTTAACAATTTCCGAACAGACTTCTGGCTCGTCCACGTCGCAACTCCCCACCTGCTTCGCAATGCGATCCGCAAATGTTTGGGCGAAGCGAATCGCGGCGGGGCTGTTCAATAGCATCAGCGCCTGAGGCGCGACAACCGTCGTGTTCCGGCGAGCACACGACACAATCGTTTCCGGCAGATCAAAACTTTGTAGCATCGGAATCGGAAGACAACGTTTGCGTACCAGATAGAGACTGCGGACGTCCGTCTGTTCGACCTTATCGGTATACCATCCCTGCTGGCGACCACCGTCCTTGCCCTCCAGCGCTTCGAGGATAGCGGGTTGAGCTCGCAGCAGTTCATCAGGGACTGCGGGCCACAGCGGTTTGCCACCCGGAAACGGCCGCAACGAACCCGACACGGATAACAAGCTATCCCGCAACGACTCGGCGTCCAGACGCCGAACATTCTGCCGCCAAAGCAGGCTATTGTCCGGATCGCTTTGCGGATTCGTTGTTCGCCCGCCGCTTGCTTCTGTTAGCAGACCTTCAGCGCTGCGCTGTCGATAGGTAGCTGACATCACAACGAGGCGGTGCAGACGCTTGATGGACCAATCGTTCTTGACTAACGAACTGGCCAGCCAGTCGAGTAACTGTGGATGAGTAGGCGGACTGCCGCTGTAACCAAAATCGTTCGGAGTGGCGACGATTCCCGTACCGAAATGCTGCTGCCAGATTCGATTCGCGATGACGCGAGCGGTCCATGGATTGTTCGGTGAGGCGATCCAATTTGCCAACGCCAAGCGGCGTCCGGTAGTATTGTCCCGCGGCCGTTCAATTCGCGCAGCACCTGGATACAGCACAGAGACATAGCCGGGCGCAACTTTGTCGCGCGGGGAATTGAAATCGCCTTGATAGAAGACGTGAGTTGCGGGAGCGGTTGGTCCGGAATCCGCGGCTCCCATTGCAACTCGCGGCTTTCGCCTCTTGGACTCCAGTTCAGCGATCTGCTGGCTCAGTTCGGCATGTCTCGGCTTGTCCTTTTCAGCAACAGCCTTATCAGCAACAGCCTTTTCAGCGCCGACCAACTTAGCTAACTCTAAATTCGCTGCTTCGATGTTCCGGTCCAGCTCGGAATTATGTTTGGCGGCGGCGTCCCGCTCGGCGGGTAGATCGATGACCAGATCGTCGCGTGGTTTAGTGGCGGCGAAGAATGCTCGCAAGCGATAGTGATCGGCTTGCGAGAGTGGATCGTATTTGTGGTCGTGACACTGGCAACAAGACATCGTCACCCCGAGGAATGCGGCCGCGGTGGTGTTGGTGACGTCCGCCATCATTTCGGCGCGAAGGCGTTCTTCCTCTTGAAAAATGGCGGCCGTACTATCCCACTGCCCAAGTCGCAAATAGCCGGTGGCAACCAGCGCGTCCGCTTCCTGCTGGTTTTTCGGATACCCGTCAACGATTTCATCACCCGCTAACTGTTCCCGAATGAAGTCCTTAAATGGCTTGTCTTGATTGAACGAGCTGACAACGTAGTCACGGTATTGCCATGCCAGCGGTCGGAACTCATCGCGTTCATAACCATTAGTGTCGGCGTAACGGACAACATCGAGCCACAGCCGCGCTTGCCTTTCCCCGTAACTCGTAGAACCGAGCAAACGCTCGACAACTTTCTCGTAGGCCTGTGGCGATTCATCCTCCAGGAAGGCGGCCACTTCCGCTGGCGTGGGTGGGAGTCCAGTCAAATCGAAACTCAGGCGTCGAATGAGTGTCCGTCGGTCTGCGGTTGGCGACGGTTGCAGTCCAGCTTCCTTAAGTCGCTTATGAATAAAGGAATCAACGGAACCCTCAGTTTGAGGATCGACTGGACTCTGCAGCGACCACAGATCCAGCCGTTCGCCGGCAAACAATTGGCGAATGGGATTGCGAGGCTCCTCCATTGCAGTCCCGATCGGATCTTCCACGACAGTGGGCGCAAATGCAAAAGTGCCTCGACCGGGCGACCAAGCATCAAGATCCGCCCGAGAGGCAGACAGCAAAAAGGTGTCGAACAGGGTCTCGCCGCTGCCGCTGGCCATCAGCGAGAGCCCGGTAACATGGCAGTCCCCTAGATCCTTCCACAAATCGAGCGTAACTTCTTTCCATGTGGCAGGTGCCTGTAGGGACACAACAATCGCGTCCATGCCAGTCTCGTTAGGCCCGGCCACGTATCGACCGCCCGGAGCAGGAGTCGCGTTGGCAGGTGGCCACTTCCCCTCTCGCGCCACTTCGAACATCGCTCCACCGCCACCCGTCTTCTTCCACGCGTAACGCAGATATCGATATTCGCCGACGCCAGGATGTTCGCGAATTGGAAATTTCCAATCGACTATTTGTTCGGCAAATTTTTCCTGCGGCGTCACTGCGACTGCAAGTTTGCCACGATAAACGTCGCGACTCTCGAAGCGAGCGATCGCCTTCCCCTTGCTGAGCGTTGCGAGAAACTCTTCTTGCTCGTCAAACAGTACGTGAACCGGACGAGGCCAATTCGCTCCGGACTTTACCCAATGAGTCAGAGTCGCGATTTGTGCGTCGGTCAAACGGTCTTTGGGCGGCATCTGTAGATCGGGATCGTCGAAGCGAATCGCCTTAACGAGCAAACTCTTCTCCGGATTTCCCGGTACGATCGCCGCTGCGGTGTCTCCTCCTGTAGTCGCGGCGGCAAGGGAATCCAAACGAAGTCCGCCTTCCCGTTTTTCCGCGCCGTGGCAGGATAAACATTTGGTCCGGATAATAGACTGCACGCCGTCCAAGTCCAGCTTCTCGTCGGCAAACAGAGTTGCAGTAAATAGAGTTCCAGTAAACACAGTTCCAGTAAACACAGTTGCAACAAATACAGATGTCGCGAGCAGCAGCAATGTCGCGGCACTAAAGTGCACTTGAGTTTTGCGAACTACGATCACGCGACGCGCTGACATGGTCGCCTGTCGGGACTGCAATCGCCATTGCAAGAGAAGTGTCATCGTGTGGTTCCTTTCGCGCAACTGAACTTTGCTACGTGCAGCTAGCCAGTTTTCTGTGGCTCGACGCCTACCGCGGTTCCTCGCCAGATTGTACACCAGCGATGGGGTGACTTCCCCAATGAGAATCGCATTTTCACCCGAATCATCGTGCCTGTGCTGGCAACGGCAACGAAAACGCTACTTTTTCCCGATAGCGGTACGAACTCCCTGCCGTAGGTTTGACACGCTCTGCAATCCAATCCAAAATGCATCCGGCAGGCCAGTGGAAAATTCACTCTTTACCGGATCGGAAATCCAATTCGTACGGTACCTTCGTCGTCAGAAACAGGCTTCTGCCCGCGACGTGACAACACAATGTACGTGTTAGAATGTCCTGCAACACCAAAAGGATCTGCCTGCATGAGAGTACTCCTGACCGCGGCATCGCTTTGCCTATTCACTTGCTGCGTTCTGACGAGAGCGGACGGTGACGATCGCGAAGGATACGCACCTGCAGATGCCATTAAGAAATTGCACGTGGCCGAAGGCTTGCGGATTGAGCTATTTGCGGCCGAGCCGCTGGTGCGTCAGCCGGTGACGATGACTGTCGACGATCGCAATCGAGTTTGGGTTATTCAATACCTGCAATATCCCGAACCGGCTGGATTGAAGAAAGTTTCAGGCGATCAATACGACCGCATACGCTACGATCGAGTCCCCAGACCGCCGCCGCACGGTCCCCGCGGTGCCGATCGAATTACAATCCTCGAAGACACGAACAGCGATGGTCGCGCCGACCGTGCAGTCGACTTCATCGATGGTTTGAATTTGGCGTCCGGTTTGGCGCTTGGACATGGCGGCGTCTGGGTATTGCAGACGCCCTATCTCTTGTTCTACCCCGATCGAAACAAGGACGACGTCCCGGATAACGATCCCGAGGTGCGTTTGGTCGGATTTGGAATCGACGATGCTCATTCCGTCGCCAACTCGCTGCAATGGGGTCCGGATGGTTGGCTGTATGGAGCACATGGAAGTACCGTGAATGCCGACGTGCGTGGCGTTCAATTTCAACAAGGAATCTGGCGTTACCAGCCATCGACCGATCGCTTCGAATTGTTCTCCGAGGGCGGTGGAAACACCTATGGGCTAGACTTCGATCAATTTGGAAATGCCATTGCGGGAACCAACGCCGGTGTTCCCGGACTGCACCAAATGCAAGGTGCATATCATTCCAAGAACTTTGGTAAACACGGTGC
>JBLHLE010000817.1:0-4235 GCA_047620805.1 Pirellulaceae bacterium | reverse complement strand
TCAATGAGTGCTGAGAACCCGACATCGAATGTTGGACAGAGTACGTCTTCCACTCGGTCCGCGTTTTGGGCGTGGGTATCCCAGAGCGGATTGTCGACTGCATTGTCGCCGGGTTCGCGAGGCCATTGTACGTGAACTAAACGCGAGCCAGCTTCGACCAGTCGTCGGGCCAGCAACACGCATTGTCCCCAGCGATTGCGACCGTATCTTTCTCGCACTGAATCCGGTTCGCTGCCGATATCAAACGCGTCTCTCGCTTTACTGGATGTCAGTAAGTCAAACGCTTGCTGTTGGTATTGACCAAACAACTCGACGGCTCCGCCGCGTCGAGCGGCCTCGAAATGGGCTTCGACTTGTTGCAACAACCTGCGTCGTCGGTCCATTCGCAGCGGTGCGAGATCTACCAATCGCAGTCCGTCGACTTTGTAACGCGGATCCGACGGGTCGCCGATAAAGCGATCGGGGTCCCATTGCGAGCCGAGAAAACCACCTGTTTGTCCCGCAGGTGTGACGTTCTCATTCAATCTCAAGATGTCGGGGACCCAGACCGTCGAAAGAGGCGGCAACGTATCGCTGGGTTTCAACATCTTCACGATCGAGCCGAAGTAAGGCCAGTCCGTCGGCTGCAGTGTGCGAGCATTGGGGCCCTGATACTTGTAGCCAGTCAGGACCCAGTGGCCACTTGAGGAGTGGACGTTATCGTCGGTAGCCATCGAACGAACCACGGCAAGCTTGTTGGCGATGCTGGCCGTGCGCGGCAACAGCTCACAAAACTGCGTGCCCGCGACGTTGGTACTGATCGGATTGAACGGCCCGCGAATATCTGCCGGGGCATTCGGTTTGGGATCGAAGGTTTCGTGTTGAGGCGGACCGCCAGCGAGGTAAAGGAAAATGACGTTCTTGGCTTTGCCGAATGTCTTGTCGGTCGGCGGAACGCCCAGCGGTGCTGTTTCGCGAGCGTGTAATAAATTGGGGAGTGTTAATCCCAGTACACTTAGCCCGCCGACGCGAAGTAGTTCGCGACGGTTAACGCCATCACAGAGCCGCGTTGGTAGATCATGGATAGAAAACACAATAGAGTGGTTATAGCAAACTGGCATCCACTAATGAACATTTAAGTTCACGAATGAGCAAGATATCGGCTCAAACTAGTATTCCCTCACCGCAGAATGTCGTGTTGGAAGACAGGATATCGTTATAGCCGCGCTTTGTCAGAGATGTCTTTGCGGCACCAAGCGCCTTGCCAGCGAATGCATTTCACGCCGGTGTAGGCGTTGAGTTTGGCGATGGAGATACTGTCTCCCAGTGCAGTTACGCCTAGTACGCGACCGCCAGTGTTGATGACATTTCCATTATCGAGTTTGGTGCCGGCGTGGAAAACCTTGACGTCATCTAGTTTCGCGGCTTGGTCGAGTCCGCGAATAAAGTGACCTTTTTCGTAGCTGCCGGGATATCCTTCGCTGGCCATGACGACGCAAACGGCCGGGCGAGGATCAAACTTCAGGGATCCAATTTCGTCGAGTTTGCCGTCGACAGTGGCTTCGAGGATATCGAGGAGATCTGTTTGTAGTCGCATCAGCGTCGGCTGGCATTCGGGGTCGCCGAATCGCGCGTTGAATTCGAGGACCTTCGGTCCTTGGGGAGTCATCATCAGTCCAGCGTACAGAACGCCGGAAAACGGGTTGCGAGATCGCTTCAGAGCGTGGACGGTGGGGACTAGTACGTGTTCCTCAATCTCGGCCATCAGTGCGTCGGTGACGATTGGCGCCGGGCAGTAGGCTCCCATGCCGCCAGTATTTGGGCCCTTGTCGCCGTCGAGAGCCGGTTTATGGTCTTGAGAAGCGGGCAGGATGAGGATAGTCCGGCCGTCGGTGATCGCTAGGACACTGGCCTCTTGGCCAGACAAGCGTTCTTCGATTACCAGTTCGTTGCCAGCTTCCCCAAACTCTTTATCTTTGGCGATTCGCTCAATCGCTTCAAGTGCTTCCGATCGCTGCGAACAGACGATGACGCCTTTGCCAGCGGCCAGACCATCGGCTTTGACGACCAGTGGGCAATCGGCGTTTTCGTCGGGATACCGCTCAAGGACGTATCGTTCCGCCAATTCAGAATCGCGAAATGCTTTGTAGTCAGCTGTCGGGATGTTTGCACTGTGGAGCAGGTTTTTGCAGAAGACTTTGCTGCCTTCTAGCTGGGCGGCGGCTTTCGATGGCCCGAAGACCTTTAGTTTCTCGGCCTGAAAGGCGTCGACGATACCGGCTGCCAGGGGTGCTTCCGGCCCGATGACAGTCAGTCCAACCTTGTTTTTCTTGGCGAACGCGATTAACCCGGCGAAATCACTAGGTTGAAGATCGACGTTTTCGGCATCGAGGGCGGTCCCGGCGTTTCCAGGTGCGACAAACACCCGTTCAACTCGGCTGCTTTGCCTAAGCTTCCAGGCTAATGCATGTTCGCGGCCACCACTTCCAACTACCAGCACATTCATTGGGCACCTATTGCGTATCCGGTCGCAGAGATTCTGTTCGGTTACTTCGATTTACTAATTTCGATCGTTTGGGTAAGGAACTGATTGTAGGAGGAAATCTGAGATCGTGAAGCGACGGCAAATCTTTTTCTATAGTGGTTCTTTTTAGCTACCTGGAGTTGACAGAAGCAGTGCTTGAGATAGAAATGGTTGGCAGTTTCGTGAAAAATATCACGAATTCCAATTGGAAGCATATTAACACATTGTCATTTAAGGACTTGTGAGTTTTTTGTCCACCGCGCATTGATGCGGACGTGCATAGTCTGCGCGTGCTTAGAGGTGGGGGTGGTTGAAAAGGTGAATCTGTCTTATGCCTAAGAAATTAAGTGTCGAGGAAGTGTTGGCAGCGTGTCGCGCGGACGACGGGGATGGTAGTTCGGCTGCTGCACCCGCTCCTGCAGAGACGCCTGTTGATACCGCGGCCGCAGAGTCTGCCGCTCCGGCGGCGGCAAAAGACGCCGGGTCTGCCGCTCCAGTAGCGAAAAAAGACACTGGCGCGATGTCGATTGAGGAAATGATGGCGGCGGCTCGAGGCGAAAAGTCCGCACCCGCTGCTCCTGCCGCAAAGAAAGCTGCAGGGGCGATGTCGATTGAGGAAATGATGGCGGCAGCTCGCGGCGAAAAGTCCGCCGAAGCTAAGCCGACTGTCAAGAAAGCGGCTGCTGCTCCCGCTGCGAAGGCGGCTCCTGCTGCGAAGGCGGGCGCTAAGACTGAGGTTAAGGCTGAGGTTAAGGGGCCACGCGATACGGCCAGTGTCTTGGCGGCAGCTCGAAAGGTATCTAAGCCCGGCCCGATGTCGAAGGCTGAAGCGGCAATACAGAAGGTTGATACTGGCAAGAAGAAGCTGGCTGTCCCTCCGATGCCCGAGAAGCCGGCCTATGCGGTTGCTACTGCTACTGCGGTTGCAGTTGATCCCGACCGTCGTGGGTTCATGGCGGTTTGCTTGAGCGCTTTCTTTGGTTCGTCGCTGGCAATTGGGTTTACGTCGTTGGCTCTGACAAATCTTTTGTGGGTGCTTGGCACGGCTCGTTTTATGTTCCCGAACATTCTCACGGAGCCGCCTACGCAATTTAAGGTTGGCTTTCCTGGTGAGTTTGGTCCCGGTCAGGTCGAGACGAAGTTTAAAGCTCAATTTGGCGTGTGGGTTGTCAAGCACATTTACAATGGTCAGTCTCAGATTTATGCCCTACAGTCGGTCTGCACGCACTTGGGGTGTACGCCGAACTGGCTGGAGGGTGAGCAGAAGTTTAAGTGCCCGTGTCACGGTAGTGGTTTCTATAAGGATGGCGTCAACTTTGAAGGTCCAGCTCCTCGGCCGCTCGAACGATTTGCGATCAAGCTTTCGGATGACGGGCAGTTGGAAGTGGATAAAAGTCGCAAGTTCCTCGAAGAACTTGGACAGTGGGAAGATCCCTCTTCGTTCGTGTCAGTTTAGGGTTGATTTGCACGCGGCAATTTAACGGTTTTGTAAAACAAGAAGTTTCTCGATAGCGGTAATTTTCTTATGCCTCCAATTGGCGATATTATTCGGAATTCACAGATCTGGAAGAGTATATTTCGGCATCCAGCCCCAACGGATCGACGTAATCGAATCGTGGTGATGTTGACTAACTTCTTTCTGCATCTGCATCCTGTATCGATTAAGAAGCAAGGTATTGCGCTCAGTTACACCTGGTGTATGGGTGGCGTGACGTTCTTTTTGTTCTTGATT
>JBLHLE010000816.1:0-4238 GCA_047620805.1 Pirellulaceae bacterium | reverse complement strand
ATGGGCTGAATGGCGAACGTCCCGAAGCTTCCTCGAAAATCGAGGTTCCTGAAAACGATGTGCACTCTGACCCGCAACTCGTTCACACGTTTTCGTCATGGCGCGAGTTTGCGAATGCCGAAATCGGCAAGACGAGTCCCGCGATCAATGCCGGGGTTAGTCTTCCCAAAGAGTGGGACGATCCGCTGCGGAATGAGGATCGCGGAGCGCCCGACCTGGGAGCCCTACCAAGTGGCGTGAACGCTTCCGCGATTGGTCCAAATCGATAATCACTTTCCACTCAGCCTTGTTGACTCCGAAACATCTCAGCCGTACAACGCAATGGTGTGTCGTGTGGTCGAGTGGCATCTTTCGAAGTACCGGAGCGTTGTGTTGAACTCTAACCCAAAGAACAATTCATTTTTACTCTCGGGATTGCTCATTCTTTTCGCGATCGCACTTGGTATCTACAGTCAATCGGGCAAAACTCCCGCACGTCATCAAGATCTGCACTCGTCTCCGGATGGCCGGGACGGTTCGGCTCTCGCATTCAGCCCAGTGCTGCCGTTGGATGATCTAAAGGGGCATTGGACGGGGACTTCCTATCGAGGGGAATACGGAACTTTCACACCGACGACCCCGTTGCAAAAAAGTGAGTCGGGTCGTCCTGTTCCGCCCGATCCGGCTCGAACCGCGTCACTATCCAGAGTCGACGTTACAATCGAAATTACTGAAAAGTATCTGTCGATGAAAGGTGTCGAGTCTTGTTGGGTTTCGCTGACCTACCATCCCGTCGGCGGCGATTCGGTCACAACTCGTGAGATGTACCGGATTCATCCTCCTGCGAAGCCAATACGGCGAGAGGCCAGATCTAGCGAACGCTCTGACGCCGAATTACGGCGAGGTTTTAGGGGGCTGCCACGTTGGGAAATCGAGGAGCGGCACGACTTGATCTCATTTAGGCGTGGTGTTGATGAGTTTCAGATCGTATCACTGCAAGAAGACGTAATGGAACTGTAGGGAACAGTTAACATTGCTGGTTACGACTCGACGCGGCCAAGAGTGTTCGCGACGCTCCAACGCGCTGCCGATGATGTGAAGAGTTCGACGCCCACAACGAAGCCAACTGCGAAGCCGAACGACGCTGCGAAGCCCAACGAAGCCTCAAACGGCTCGACCATAGAGAGCCAATGATATGATCCGCTACCTCTAGCCCAGATTATTCATGAAGATCGTAGCGAGAGTGCGGAAGTGTTGTTGTGGCAAGGAGGGCAAGCGATTCATCTGCATGCGTGTTGTTTTATACGTAGAGGATGAATCGTGCCGTCCGACGCTGTCCACAGCGGCACTTACGTGCTCGCAGTAGATCGCTCATGAATAATCCGGGCTAGGTGCGTCGGCGATACATCTTCATAATCTGGTTGTGAACGCAGACTGCTGCGCGGGCAAATTACAAACGTCAGCAACTCGGCAACCAGAATGAATTATCCATTTTGATGAGCCCTCAATGGAAGGATCGAGAAATGGCTGCCGAATGGCAGCGACGTTGCATGGCTATGAGACGTTGCATGGCTATGAGACGTTGCATGGCTATGAGACGTTCGTCGAGGTCAGGAAGCCCGCAAGTTCTCGCAGTTGCGGTACCAAATCAACTTGGCCAGCTAGTTCGGCGGGAACGTTGATAATATCGTTTTGCAAGCACTTCGCCTTCGCGTTGTCGTAGGCTTTGTCGTAATACTGCAGCGCGATAAGCGCAAATGCGCGGCGATCGCCTTTTGCCAGCGATTCGACAGCATGGGCATGACGCTCGCCACCGAGTCGCTTCTTAATTCGCCCCATTGCGCTTTCCAGGTCCTCGACTGGTAGGTCGCCATATTGTTCCATCAGAAAATCCAATCGTCGCTGCTGAGGCACATCCAAGAAGAAGCTGGGGGCGTTAGTCATTTGCTCCCATATTCCGGCTGTCACACGGACAGTACCAATTGCCTGGCTCTCCGACTCGATCCAAACGACTCGACGCGGATCCAATTTGGCCCAGTTGTGGAACAGGATGTTCTCAAACTGTTCTTGAGTCGGCTGAGTTGGTTGGGAGATTCCGCCAAACGCAGAGCCGCGGTGATTTGCTAGACCTTCGAGATCGATGATTTGTTCGCCAGCTTCCTGAAGCGCGAGCAGCACTTGAGTTTTTCCCGCGCCACTCAAACCGGTCAGGATGGCGATGGTTTGGGGCACTTCAAAACACTCTCGACCTGCTTGGCGGTAAGCCTTGTACCCGCCTTCCAGCCGTTGAGCATTAAAACCATTTTCATTAAGCAATTTTGCGACCCCGTCGCTTCGCATGCCACCCCGCCAGCAGTGGACTAGTACGTCTTGCCCGGATTCATCCGAAGAGGGGTTGGCGGGTTGCGACGCGACTGCGATTTCGCGTACCGCAGCGACGATCGCTTCGGTTCTCGGCATGACATATTCCATGCCGAGTGAAATGGCGGCTTCGCTACCCTCTTGTTTGTAGAGTGTTCCGACGGCTGCCCGTTCCTCGTCGCTGAACAACGGGACGTTGTGTGCACCGGGGATTTGCCCGTGCGCAAACTCGCCGGGCGACCGGACGTCAATTACCGGATTGCGTTCGGATCGTGTGAGAAAATCGGCGATGGATATTGTGATATCGGTGCTCATAGTTGTTAATTGACTCAGGTTAAATCAGAAGCCAGTTTAGCAGCACCCAGGTTATCGACAAGGCTGCTGCGATTCTGTTTGCCTTCGCGTACGAGCCGGTTTCAGCTGTGCGGGCGGGATTCACCCGGAAAGGTGTTTGGCTCGCCGTATCGATTGAAGCCATTAATTTCGTTGAATGGTAACTCGAGTGCTGGTGAGGTGTTGTCTGTCTATATTGCTCATTTTCGGGCGGTTCAAGTGGACCCCGCTGATTACTAGATTTTCGCACCAATATATTTCTTGAATTGGTCGAATCGTGTCTCGGTGTCCGGTAAACTACCTCCAACACATTTTTGACCCGCCACAATAATTAGACGGGCTCAAAAATCAATCACTGACAAGATCACACTCTGTGCTTCCGCATATGGCAAGTAGCTGTAGCGGAATTAATTACCGTACTGACAAATGAAGTCCATGTGAGGATTAAAGAGATGTTACGACGATCAGTTATGTTTCTGCTGACTTTGCTTACACTTTCGGCTGGAGCATCTTGCTTTGGTCAAGTGGAGCAAAAGGAACTTGCAATCGAGCCGACAGTTGCGTTCGGCGATGTGAAATGGACTGGTTGGAAGCCAGTGTCGGATCGCGGAATTAATCAGGCGCTGCGGCCTATTGTGTTAACGCATTTTGGCGACGGCTCCAACCGAATCGTCGTTGCGACGCAGCGGGGAATACTTCACGTCTTGGCCAACGACGAAAAGGCTCAAGAGTCGAAAGTGTTTATCGATATTCAAAAGCGAGTGGTCTACAAAGACAAGGAGAACGAAGAAGGTTTGCTCGGCATGGCGTTTCACCCCGACTATAAAACGAATGGTGAGTTCTTCATTTACTACACAACGACCGACGAGCCACACACTTCGGTAGTCTCGCGATTCCGAGTCTCCAAAGATGACCCCAACAAAGCGGACCCGGACTTCTCGGAAGAAATCTTCCGAATCAAGCAGCCGTTTTGGAATCACAATGGCGGTACCATTGCCTTCGGTCACGACGGTTATCTCTACATTGCCCTTGGTGACGGCGGTTCGGCCAAAGATCCACACGGCAACGGCCAAAATCTCAAGACTCTACTCGGCTCGATCTTGAGAATCGACGTCGACAAGAAGGACAAAGACAAGGCATACGGGATCCCCAAAGACAATCCCTTTGTCAACAATAAAGATGCTCAACCTGAAATCTACGCCTACGGGTTGCGAAACATCTGGCGAATGTCGTTCGATCGCGAGACGGGAAGCCTCTGGGCAGGCGACGTCGGGCAGGATATTTGGGAAGAAATCGATATCATTGTCGCGGGCGGAAACTACGGCTGGAATCTCCGAGAAGGCAAACACAAATTCGGTGACAAGGGAGTCGAGCCAAGAAAAGATCTGATCGAACCCATTTGGGAATACGATCACAAAGTTGGAAAATCAATTACCGGTGGTCACGTTTACCGCGGTAAGAAATTGCCCGAATTGACAGGTTCCTATTTGTACGCCGACTATGTCAGCGGCATCGTCTGGGCGTTGAAGTACGACGAGAAACAGAAGAAGGTGACCGCCAACAAC
>JBLHLE010000815.1:0-4259 GCA_047620805.1 Pirellulaceae bacterium | reverse complement strand
TGCTTAATGAACTCTGCCTCCGAGCTCGATTCCCAAAACGCCATAATATTGACCACGTGTCGACGAGCAGCCGGTGCGTCGATGACTTCTTCGGGAACATTCCAGTCGCCGCTATAGATTCCGGCCAGCATCCAGTGAGCTCGTAAGGCCACATGTAGCGCGCCCTTGCGTCGAGCTGTCGTAAGCTTCTCGTAGATGGATATAGCGCGCTCGTAATCCTTTTCGATCAGCAGCGCGTAATCTGCTTCAATTTCCGCCTTCAAATCCAATTGAGTCAGCGAGCTACGATATCGATAAGCTCGTTTCAATTCGGTGGCATATTGTTTGACCGAATCTGCGGCGGCAGCCGATTCTCCTTTGAGTAGATAGAGTCTGGCGAGGTTGAAGTGGCAGCTGGCCAATAAGTGGTGCGCCAGGGCGTTTTTATAATTTTCATCGGCGAACCGCGCCAATTTTTTGGCCGCTTCTTCGACGACCTTCAACCCTTCGGGGTCGCGAAGTGAATAGGCCAACGAGCGCTCGAGTAACTCAAATCCTGTCAACAAGTCGTTTCGATCATTGCTGGCGATGCTGACCGGTGTGACGAGAGACTTGTTGAGAACTTCGTTGTTCTTCAACGGGGCAAGATTCGCGGCCAGCACCTGATCGGTAGATTGTGCAACCACGCTCGTTATCAAGCGATCAGACAGCTGACCGACGGTATCGGTCGCATCGATGTCCACTGAATCGACACTGGCTTGTGCGATGATTTTTCCCGCGGATTTCGAGAACACGGTCGTAGCGACGATGGCGACGTCGCCGCGTTTTCGATATCCGCCCCATACTACATAGTCGACTCGCATGCGGACGGCGAGTTCTTGTAACCATTTATCGGGTTCGGACGGGGACGAGCGAAGCGACTGCATTGCGCGCTGCACTTCGACGAGCCCGCGGCAATCGGTTTGGGGCGCCGAACGGAGTTTCATCCGCAGTTCGATTGCTACTCGCACTGCCTCGTTGTCGGGGTCAAAAACCATTTGGTCTAACGGCAGGTGTGGCAGGATCGCCATGCGAATTCGTCGCGGCGTCGCGGCGGGCCGAGTTGCTGCAATTTGAGTTGCTTCGATTTCGGCGGCCTCCCGAACTGCTAAAACATCCTCTCGAGTAATCGTGCCAATTCGTTGATACTCGACTTCCGGTTCGCGCGTCGCATCGAGAAGTGTCTGACGTATTTCGGGATAAGACAAGTCTAACATCAGACCATCAGTTTCGCTGGACAGTGTGCTCATGAAACTTCGAGTCTTGTCGAGGACCTTTGAGTAGACCAGCGAGTCTTCAATTCGACTTTTGCAGAGCAAGGAGTTGATCACAATGTTCTTGCGACGAGCCAGATCGAGCAACAGGTCGGTATCGTAGTATCGTCGCGCGCCGCTATTGCGTTTGGTGTCCTTGAAACCGGAGTCGTAAGGTGGAGCATCGCCAAACAGCATGACCCACCGAGTCGTCGATTCCGCAGGATCCCAATTCAGTTTGGATAGTGCCGTGTGCACACCAAGATCGGTCGCTTCGTAGAAATACGGCGAGCCGCTTTCCGTTTTGATGTCGGAAAACTCTTTAAACAGTAGTTCGCGGTCGCCCGTAAATTGTTCAATGGGAATCGCGACCGGACCCGACTTGGCACCAATGTCGCGATAAACGACAATCGCGAAGGAAACCTTGTCGCCGCGGTATCGCTGGAGGTCAACCACCATGTTGCTCAACGCTTGGCGAACTCCTTGGAGATCGTCCGCCATGCTTTCAGTTCCGTCGACGACTAACGCAACCTGTAGCTTACCACTTTTGGATTCGACCAGATCGAGGAAGCTGCGTTGCAGTAATCCCATCGTCCGCTTGCCCGGTGCTCGTTGTGGAGAAAAAATGGTTTGCAGCGCGTGACCTGCCGATTGGGCGCAAACATTAGTTGTGGCCATCAATCCAAAAACGCATGCTGCTAATCCAAGCGACAACGCCACCAAGTTGGGATACAACAACAGACGGGAAGTGGCTCCGAAGTGCCGAAGTAACCAAGCGAAACTCATGAAAATTCCGTGAGAACGAGACGAAAAGACTTGAACGACCCCGGCTATTGACGCCATTATAGTACCAAATCTCGAAAAGGCGAAAAATTGCAACTCGATACGATCCTAGTACCGACGAGCCACAATCATAACTCGTCCTGTGCCCAAACCCAACTCGACGTCGCGCGAAATAATCGACCAGGACACTTGGTGCTCTGCGTGGGCCGTCGTGTTTTCTCGAGCTTTTTCTGCCTTCTTGGCATTTTGATCTGCACTGCATTGCCCGGCGGACTGCTGGGGCAGGACAATCTTCCCTCTGAAAGCGAATTGCCAGAAGATAATGTCTCTTTTGATTTGCCCGCTGAGGGCGAGTTACCCACCTTCGAAGAGGAATGGACACTTCTGCCGGACGACTTGCCCGGACCTCGGCTGCGAGTCGCCGATGATTTGCCGAGCGAGTCGGAATTGCCTATCGATTCCGGTGCGGTTGACGATCCGCTCTATGTATCCGCTTTTAATCATTTACAGAAAGTGCTTCCGCCGATAGGCATGCCCGCGGGCAACGGACCTTGGTTGCGGATGAGTTTTCGTGGTCATACGGCCACCGTTAGGTCGTTACAGTTCACCGCCGATTCTTCCCGATTGTGTTCTGCTGGTGATGATAAAGTCGTCCATGTTTGGACGCAAAATCCACTGGCGCGAAACGCGACTCCTTGGATGCACGAACAGTTCCTGCGGTGGCAAATTCAACGCGGACCGCGCGGTCGAATATATGCCATGTCGGCCGGCCAAACCGCAGCCGCCGGTCAGCAACTCGCTGTTGCCGGACACGGTGCCATGACGGGACTTGGAGAAATTTCCGTTTTCGATCCCGTTTCAGGCAAACTGCGACGCGCTCTTTACGACGAAACAATTGGCCATCGGCAGGTCATCGCGGCAGTCGCGCAACGGGGGCAAACATTGTTGTCCGCTGACGTCTCGGGCAAAGTCATCGTCTGGCGGCCCAACGCGGAGACTGGGATTTGGCGTGCCAAAGTTCTTTACGACGACGATCTGACCGCGTTGGGAGCGGCCGCCGAAAAACAGCTGCAGCCCTGGCGGCGATTCGTCCCCGTCGTTCTGCTCGACAACGATCGCGCAGTTGTACCTCGTCCAGCACTGCCCCTTGCCAAAGGCGCCGCTCCGAATTGGGAATTGGAACTGATAGACTTGAAGACTGGCGGAAAGAAACGCTTGGAAGGCCGGTTGCCCGGGATGGTGATCTCTTTGACAACTTCTGCCGACGGCAATTTAATCGCCGCCAGCGATGCCACGCGAACCGGCGTTTTCTCCATCTGGAATGTCGCCAAGGGAACTCGTCAACCACTGACCGCGAATGCCACTGTACTGTCATTGCAGTTTTCTAACTCCAATCATCTATTGGTCGGAACTCAGCGCGATGTAAATGGGAACGCTCGCCTCCAACGTTGGCACCCGCAGCAAGGCAAATTCGTTCTGCTCGGGCAGCAGTTGCTAAGAGAAAATGTGTTGGCTTGCGCGATAAGTCCCGACGGAACTTCATACGCATACGGACAGGCGGATCGGATTCTCGTCGGCAGGTGGCAAGATTTTCAACAACAGAAAGCCGCAAGCAGACAAGTTCTCGCGGCCGATGTTCAGCATCCAACTCGCGTCGCATTCGTCCGCGACGCAAAACGTTATCGAATAGCGATCGCAGTTGATCCAGCTGGCAAGGTATTCAAGGAGAGCTTTGATTTGGATCAACTTCAGTTCGGTCGAGAGAACAACATCCCTGTGACGAACACCGTCGACGGCGCTAACGGTGCTCCCTGGACTCTAAAGCGAGAAAACTCGCCCGCTGGTCCGTCTTACACACTCTATTTTCAGGATAAACCCAAAGTTCGGTTGCCGATTGAGTTGCATATTCACGGCGCTGTCACGTCGCGGGCGTGGATTCGCGATGTCGACGGGCAAGTCGCGGCGCTGGCGATTGGGACTGCGGGCCGAAACGAAATTTCAGTGTTCCGGTTGACTGCGGACGCGGGCGTCTCCGTTTGGCAAAACTTTCGCGGTCACGAAGATGCTGTAACGTCTATTGGAATTTCGACAGATCGACGCTATCTCGTTTCCGCTGCACGGGACGGAACAATCCGTTTTTGGAATCTGGCGACGCTCGTCGACAAAGCCAACGCTGCCAAGCAAATGCAAAACCGCTGGGGCCTG
>JBLHLE010000814.1:0-4271 GCA_047620805.1 Pirellulaceae bacterium | reverse complement strand
GGAACCAGAGACTTGCATTCGCTATTTGCTATGCAGTTCCGCGTGGAGTGGCGAGTCTTCGTCCCCACGTTTTGCACGCTCGGACAACACGCGTTTGTAATCAATCGGCATGACCTTGATGAACTTATTCACGCTTGCTGGCCACTCGGCCAACAGTCGCTTGGCAACTTCCGATCCAGTGTGGTCGACATGCAATTCGAGCATCTCGAGTACTTCACCGATGTCGCTGGGCTCGACTAGTTTTTCCAGTTCGACCAAGTCGAGATTGCACTTCGTAATGAAATCGTCTTTTTCGGCGAGGACGTAAGCGATGCCGCCCGACATACCAGCGGCGAAGTTACGTCCCGTGGGTCCGAGGATGAAAACTCGGCCACCCGTCATGTACTCGCAACCGTGATCGCCAACGCCTTCGACGACTGCCCAAGCACCGCTATTTCGAACACAGAACCGTTCCGCCGCAACACCGCGGAAGAAAGCGCGGCCACTCGTCGCGCCATAGAGGGCGACGTTGCCAATGATGATGTTGTCTTCCGCGACGAAAGTACTTTCCTTAGGAGGATAGATCGCAATCCAGCCACCCGAGAGTCCTTTGCCGACATAATCGTTTGCGTCACCTTCCAATTCGAGCGTAATTCCGTGGGCCAAAAACGCACCGAAACTCTGCCCAGCAGAGCCATTGAACTTGAAGTGGATCGTGTGACTCTTGAGACCATCTTGCCCCCAACGCTTCGCCACGTTGTGGCTAAGAATCGTGCCGACCGTTCGATTGGTGTTAACAATGTCCAATTCGGCGGTAACTTTATCACCGTTTTCCAGGGCCGACTTTGCCAGTTCAACCAGTTTGTTGTCCAAGGCTTTTTCGAGACCGTGATCCTGCTTGAACTTGCAGATAACTTCCACCTTGTCGTGCGGTTTTACAGCTGCAGTGAGAATCGGCGTCAAATCCAATCCGTCCGACTTCCAATGCGAAATCGCATCGCTGGCGTCCAACGCGTCAACTCGACCAACCATCTCATCGATCGTGCGGAAGCCAAGCTTGGCCATGATCTGTCGTGCCTCTTCGGCAACCATGAATAAATAATTCACGACGTACTCCGGCTTGCCGTCAAACTTCTCGCGGAGCACGGGATCTTGCGTCGCAATGCCGACCGGGCAAGTGTTCAAGTGACACTTCCGCATCATGATGCAGCCGAGAGTCACGAGTGGAGCGGTTGCGAAGCCCATTTCTTCGGCGCCCAACAACGCAGCGATAACAACGTCACGGCCCGTTTTCAGACCACCGTCGGTTTGCAGAACCACGCGACTGCGAAGGTCGTTCATGACTAGCGTCTGATGCGTTTCCGCGATTCCGAGCTCCCAAGGTAGACCCGCATGTTTGATACTGGTCAATGGAGAAGCACCGGTGCCACCCGTATCACCCGAGATCAAGATGTGATCGGCGTGCGCCTTAGCGACACCTGCGGCAACCGTTCCGACGCCAACTTCCGAAACCAACTTCACACTAACGCGCGCCGTTGGATTGGAGTTCTTCAAGTCGTGGATCAGTTGTGCCAGATCTTCGATCGAGTAAATATCGTGGTGTGGCGGCGGACTAATCAGCCCCACACCGGGAGTCGAATATCGGATGCGAGCGATGTTATCATCGACTTTTCGACCGGGTAACTCACCGCCTTCGCCAGGTTTCGCCCCCTGCGAAATCTTGATCTGAAGTTCGTCGGCATTGGCCAAATACCAGATCGTTACACCAAACCGTCCCGAGGCAACTTGCTTGATAGCAGAGCGTTTGGAATCACCGTTGGGCAGAGGAGTGAATCGCGCTGGATCCTCGCCACCTTCGCCCGTGTTGCTCTTGCCGCCGAGGCGATTCATCGCAATCGCTAGGGTCTCGTGCGAGTCCGCTGAAATCGACCCGAAACTCATCGCACCCGTGCAGAATCGTTTAACGATATCTGATACAGGCTGAACTTCGTCGAGCGGGATCTCCCCACCGTTCACGTCTTCGTTGAACCTCAACAATCCACGAAGTGTACAACGGGTGCGAGCGTCATTGTTGACATGATTGGAGAATCGCGAATACGACGATTCGTCATTGGTTCGCGACGCGATCTGCAAATCGGAGATCGACTGTGGATCCCACATGTGGCGCTCGCCTTCTGCGCGCCAGTGAAATTCTCCTGGATTCGGCAACGAGGGCAAGCGATCTTCTTCTCGGCTTGGATAGCCAAGTTCGTGACGCCGGAACGTCTCCTTAGCCAAGACGGTGAAGTCAACGCCTTGAATTCGGCTGGCCGTTCCAACAAAGCATCGCTCGATGACTTTGTCTCGCAATCCCAGCGCCTCGAAAACCTGAGCACCTTTATAGGAGGCTAATGTGGAAATGCCCATCTTGGCCATCACCTTCAAGATGCCCTTGGCGACGCCCTTGCGATAAGCTGCCACAATCGTCTGATCGTTGGAAAACACTTTGCTATCCAACAAGTCGTCGCGGCGAGCTTGCCATAAAGACTCAAAGGCAAGGTAAGGATTGATCGCGTCCGCTCCATATCCCACCAACAGGCAGTGATGATGGACTTCGCGAGCTTCGCCAGTCTCCAGAACAATACCGATTCGAGTCCTCTTGGCTTTTCGCACCAAGTGGTGGTGCACCGCACCACAGGCCAACAGAGTACTAACTGGCACGCGTTCCGCAGAGATCGCTCGATCTGTTAAGACAATCAGGTTGTAGCCATCATCAATCGCTTTCTCGGCTTCTTCGCAAATTCGATCGAGTGCTGGTAACATTCCCGATTCGCCGTCTGCAACAGGGAAAGTAATATCGATCGTCCGCGTCTTCCAGTCTTCCTTATCCAGGTTTTTGATCGCCGCCACTTCCTCATTCGTAATGATCGGATGTGGGATCAACAAGCGATTGGCATGCTTGGGCGTAACGTCCAACAGATTGCGTTCGGGTCCGATGTAGCATTCCAACGACATGATGATCTCTTCGCGAATCGAATCGATCGCCGGATTGGTCACCTGAGCAAACAGCTGCTTGAAGTAATCGTAGATCAGTCGCGGCTTGTCACTCAGACACGCTAGTGCGGAGTCATTTCCCATCGAGCCAACGGGGTCGCGTTTCTGATTGATCATCGGAATCAGCATGAATTTCATGGTTTCCATCGTGAAACCAAACGCCTGCATCCGCTCGAGAAGAGTCTCGGGGTTGAATCCGTGACGCTCCTTGCCCGGTCGTAAATCCTTTAGTTCGATGCGATTCTCGCGCAACCAATCGGCGTACGGCCGTCGGGCCGCGTATTTGCTCTTCAACTCTTCGTCCGGTACTAAGCGGCCTTCCTCAAAATCGATCAAGAAACACTTGCCTGGCTGTAGTCGTCCCTTCTCTTTCACCAACCGCGGGTCGACGTGCAACACGCCGACTTCGCTGGCCATGATCACGCGATCGTCGTGAGTCAGATAGTAACGACTCGGTCGCAAACCGTTTCGATCTAGTACGGCACCGATGTACTTGCCATCGGTAAACACGATTGAAGCAGGACCGTCCCAGGGCTCCATGAAACACGATTGATATTCGTAGAACGCCCGCTTGTCCTCGGACATCGTGCCGTGCTTCTGCCACGCCTCGGGCACCATCATCATGACGGATTCCTGGAGCGTGCGGCCAGTCATCAGCAGAAATTCCAAGACGTTGTCGAAAGTACCCGAGTCGGAGCAATCCGGTTCCACGACGGGAAACAGCTTGCCTAACTCGTCGCCAAACAGATCTGACTCGACCACGCCTTCGCGAGCGCGCATCCAGTTACTATTGCCGCGGAGCGTGTTGATTTCGCCGTTGTGGCTCATGAAACGATTGGGTTGAGCGCGATCCCAACTAGGAAATGTATTCGTCGAGAATCGCGAGTGCACCATGGCCAGATGCGTCGTGTAATCGGGATTCGTCAGGTCTGGGAAATAAGGCAAGACTTGACCTGGGGTGAGCATCCCCTTATAGATCATCACCTTAGTCGACAGACTGCAAATATAGAACAGCTTCGCTTCGCTCATCGATTCGTCGGTTCGAAGTATGTGGCTTGAACGCTTGCGAATGATATAAAGCTGACGCTCAAATGCGTCGCCTTCCAAATCGCCGCTGGCAGCGACAATGAGATGTTCCATCACCGGTTCGGATTCGCGCGCGGTGGGACCAATGTCTGCCATGTCGGGCGCTGTGGGAACCTTCCGCCAGCCGACTAAAACCTGACCTTGCTCTGCAATGATCTTATCGACAGTTTCTT
>JBLHLE010000813.1:0-4273 GCA_047620805.1 Pirellulaceae bacterium | reverse complement strand
GCCGCCACGATCCCGGCAACAACCAACCCTTTGAGTCCGACGCCCAAATAGAGGTCGGCCATGTGAGGATAGAGGCGATCGGGAGCGGCGAAATCGGGAAACATCGCCCGCCCAAACAAGCCGATCGCGGCACAGCCTATCATGATCGGCATACTGATGGTAACGCCGAACAACGCTGCCATTTTCATGTCCCAAATCGAACGAGCACCGGAAAGCCGCATCGTTTGACTATGGTTCACACTCCAATATCCACAGCCAATAATCATCCAACCAATCGCGACGACTAGCGGAGACGTCGCGCCATCGTCACCTCGGTAGCGTCCCATGTGAGCGAGATCCGCGGCCGAACTCTGTTCGGTTAGCTGCAAATTATCCAGCCGCTCGATCATCGCCGACCAGCCACCGGCTGCGTTCCAGACCGCAATGAAAATAACGGCCATGCCGACGAACATGATTACGCCTTGAAAGGCATCGGTCATCACCACAGATTTGAGGCCGCCCAGCGACGTATAGAACGCCGCCAGAGCTACCACCAGTACGATCATTCCCCAGGCTACACTCGACTGCATGCCGAGAAACTCCGTGAGGAGCAGGTACAGCGACCAGATCATTAGTCCGAGCATGCTACTGCGATATTGTATTTGAATCAGAGCGCTGAGGACGCGCGCGACGGGCCCGAAACGTGATTCCAAATACTCAGCATTGGTGAAATGTCCCAGTCTCGCCATCGTGGGAACGAGACAGAAAGCTGCGAAACAAGCGCCCAGCAAACTGCCAAGCGTATGGACCATGATGATATGCAGGCCTTCTTTGTAAGTCGTACCTGTCAGCGAGACCAGATCGGCATTGTCGACGTTCGTTGCGAACATGGACAGACCAACGGCCCACCAAGCCAGACTGCGATTACCGAGAAACCAGTCTTCGCTAGTCGTGGCGCCGCGGGCCAAATAAAAGCCGTAGCCCATTACGCTGCCGTTAAGCACCAGAACAATCAGCCAGTCAATCCATGTCATCCAATTGCTCGCTCAAGAAACAACATTCTTACCAATACGTCGCCGATTACTGCACGTCGCCAATGACTAGTCGGGACTACGCCCCTCCGAGATCCATTTGCGTAACATATCCCGCAACATTGCGAGCTCTACCATTAACTTCTTTGAATCGACGTTGGAGTGCTCCAGACACCAGGGACCGCGAAATCCGCTGGCCCAGGCAATGTCAAAGCAACGCCGCAAATCGTAGGCAGCGTGCTGCCCCATGGGGCCCAGCGCCTTCGCTTTGAAATCACATGTCGCGGCAAGTGGAAATGTCTTCTGCAACGCGCTGTAACGAATTTCGTTGTCGTTCCAATTCCCCGTGTCCACTCCAGCCGCCACATTTCGACCGATCGCCTTCACTAATTGAACGACCGAATCGGCATCCGACTGCATCCAACCAAAATTCTCCACCAGGAGCTGTACCTTCCGCTCGGCGCCGTAGTCGCATAACTCTCGATAGCTCTCGACATGGACCGCCATGTCAGGCTTATCCAATAGCGGCAACGGCCGCGCCCAACGACAGCCCAACTGTGCAGCGATATCGATTGACCGTTTGTACTCCGTTAACGCCCGTTTTCGTTCGCCCTGGTCTCGGCTGCTCATGTCGAGCCCGCGCTGATTCATCTTCAGGTTCGTAATGACACAACCCGCCTTGTCGGCAGCGGCTCGCAGCCGGTCAAGATAGCTACGTTCAACCTTGGCGAAGTTGGGAATAGAGGATGTGTTCAAGTCGATAACGCGCATGTCGAGTTCCGAACGCAGGATGTTCGGCAGCTCCAACAACGTAAAGTTACGATCCTTGGAACGACCCGAAAGTTGGCGACTTATCGACGCTGAAACAACTCCCAACATCTCTGAAAGTTCAGGCGCGCTGTACTTCTGTTCCTCCCCAGCGTCGCCAACCGACGTCGACAAACTCCACGTAGCAGCCAACACGCCACTCCGTTTGAGAAATGTGCGGCGCTCCAATCGATTCGAAACGGGCTGGTCCATCGGGCAGGTCTCCTACGAGTGATGAGCACTGGGCAGTTCCGCCTCCGCCTTTTCTACGGCGAACGACTTGTCATTCCGCCGGGCCGAGACGAGTAATATATATCACCTGGGAAGACCAATCCAAAAGGTAATCTGAATAGTGTGGCATATTTGTCTCAGCGGGCAACCGCGAAAGGAAAATGCCAGCATTCTCGCCCTCTCAATTCGGCGGAAGCTCGCCAGCAAGGCGTAAATGTCTTTGCGTGAACATTGGACCGAAGATCTCAAAGAGAACTGTCGACGCGATGATCAGTGGCAGAAGGCGTTCACCAACTTCCGGCATTTTTTCTGCCGCCAGCAACCCGAGCCCGAGTGCGATGCCCGCCTGTGGCAACAAGCACCATCCGATATGTCTCTGCACTTCCGGCGGCGAATCAGTTAGTCTCGCACCGATTCGGCCACCCAAGATCAACCCGGCGGCACGAGCGAGAATGTACACAATGCACAATGCTCCCATGGACACGAGAGCGTGGAGTTCAAGTCGAAAACCGGCGAGTACAAAGAACACCGCAATAAATGGGTCACTCGCTCCCTTGATTGCATGAAACGGCCGAGTGTGATGCTTTGCACGATTGGCGACCACAACACCCAACATCATGCATGCCAACAAGTACGAAACGTCCAATAATGTTGCCAAGCCTGCGCATAGGAATACGAAACCGGCTGCTTCAAGAAGCGCTGGCTCTCCCTTTTTCAGTCGTCCCGTTAGCCAAGCCATTGGTAACCCCAATAAAATGCCGAGCAAGAGTGCCCCCAGCACGTCCCATACTCCCAAGAGGATTTCAGTTACCGCAGACTGGTCACCGACGACCACCTCAGCTACAGCGAAAAGCATACTGAAGATGATAATGCCGCACGCGTCATCGATCGCCACGACGCGCAGAACTGCACGAGTAAGCGGACCCGATGCCCGATTTTCCCGAATTACGTCGATGGTCGCAGCGGCATCAGACGACGGTGCAATCCCCGCCAGAAGTAGCGCTGTCACCACCGACATCTCAACAGCAAACGTCGCCAGAAACACCACCAGGGCCGTGAATAGAACGTAGATCAACGGCAAGACGAAAATGGCACGCCCTATATTCCTCAGCTCTTTGCCAACAAATTCCTCGCCTAACAGAAAACCCACCATCGCTAAAGCGAAATGAGCGACGTAGGGAAACCACCCCGACATGGTGGCTGGCACCATATTCAACGCATAGGGTCCGCAAACGATTCCCAACAATATCAGCAGCGTAACGCGAGGAACGTGTATGCGCCGACCCAACAGATGAGCTGCGTACCCCGACAGCAACAACACACCAACTATCACCAACATCCAACCTTCCGAAAGTTGGAGATCCTGCATCGTGAAAGTCTCCCTATCCCTAGCTACACGATCCGAGCCAAATACAAAGACTGAAAGATGCAAAACACGTGCCGGTCCGCAGAAGTCGACGGCACAAGCACTGATTGCGCACATCTGCCGTCATTAAGTGTGCAGCTGTGCGGAATTGCTCCACATAACCACACCCGCTTCTGCCTCTCAGCAATGCATTGTCACGGTTTGTCCCGCCGTCGTGCCCGAAGTAGAATGGGCGAAGCACTTGCTTGAATGCAACCAAAGTGGAAGGAAAGTACCGAGAATGAAATCTATTTCAATCAGCCAGCGCGATGCGGCAATCATGTGCGCCGCGCTGGCCGGCCTATTTTTGACGAGCATTGGCGCTGCCGCTCCGGTTAGCTTCAACCGCGACATTCGCCCGATACTTTCTGACCGATGTTTTCATTGTCACGGTCCGGCAGAAAAGAATCGGCAGGCAGACCTACGGCTCGATCGGCCCGATGGAGACGATGGTGCGCTGAGGACACTGGACGATTCCACCGCGATCAAGCCGGGCGACCCCAAGGGTAGCCAACTCTGGCAGCGAATCACCAGCCATGACGACGACGTGCGAATGCCGCCCCCAGATTCGAATAAGAAGCCGCTCAGCTCTCAGGAGCAACAGTTGTTAAAACAGTGGATCCTGGACGGTGCCAATTACGAGGCATTTTGGTCATTCGTTCCGGCACAGCGGGTTGCGCCTGCTCCGGTTAAGACCGGAGCCTGGAGCGACGGCATGATCGATCCCTTCGTGATGGCTCGCCTAGAAACTTTGCAGTTGAATCCGAAAGCGGAAGCAGACAAACGTACTTTGATTCGGCGAGTGACGCTCGACCTAACC
>JBLHLE010000812.1:0-4276 GCA_047620805.1 Pirellulaceae bacterium | reverse complement strand
GCCTCACGTATCGCTTCAACGTATCGCTTCAACGTATCGCTTCAACGTATCGCTTCAACGTATCGCTTCAACGTATCGCTTCAACGTATCGCTTCAACGGCCGCGATTACCGACTCACGGACGTGTATGGCGATATCGTCACCGAGATCATCGCCTGATCGCGAATGAATGCCAGGGCTCCATAGATGAGGCGTTGATTCGCTACAACACATGCTGCTGGCGACGTTTCGTTCGTTTCCTTGCCATTTTGGAGGTAATCCTTTCGTTGCGATCCCAGTTGCCGCTGGGAATTGACTAGGGGAATGGAGGGGACGACAATGAGTTCTGGAACCGGTTTCGGTTCCTTGCCGCCAGGGGGCCGACGTACGGGTTGCCGCCCGTGGCCCCTTGGTCTTTTTTGTTGCATACCAAGAACGAGTCGGTATGGCAGAGAGAATCGAACGCAGCGCACGCACGATCTATTTGATAGGACGCATTTCATGTTTCAATTCCTTGCCATCACGAAGGCCGGTTGCCGCCGGTTATTCCCTCGTCACTTGCTACACAGAATAACTACACTGACGTTTTTCATCGCCGCGATAGTCATCCCACAAGTAATTTATACGAAACAAGTTAGTGCTAAGTCAAGCGAACGGCCGAACATCGTTTTGATCATGGCCGACGACCAGGGATACTACGACCTCTCCGGCCACGGGAATCCGCACTTGGCCACTCCGAACTTGGACAAGTTACGTGACGAGAGTTTGCGATTTACTCGTTTCCAAGTCAGCCCGACCTGTGCTCCAACGCGTTCGGCGATTATGTCTGGGCGAGCTCCTTTCTATGTGGGAGTGACTCACACCATTCTGGAACGCGAGCGAATGAAGCTGGGCGTGCCGACCATGCCGGAGATGTTGCGGGAGGCGGGCTACACAACTGGGCTGTTTGGCAAGTGGCATCTGGGCGATCAGGACCCGCACCGTCCCGATCAGCGCGGTTTCGACGAAGTGTTCATGCACGGTGCCGGCGGAATCGGTCAGTCTTACTCCGGAAGTTGTGGCGATGCTCCGGGCAATAAGTACTTCGACCCGGCAATCCTGCATAACAATAAATTCGTGAAGACGAAGGGATTCTGCACCGACATCTTCTTCGGCCAAGCGATTGAGTGGATGGAAACGCAGAAAGGCAAAAAACCCTTCTTCACTTACATTACCACCAACGCGCCGCATGGCCCCTTCATTGCTCCCGATTCGTACAAGAAGAAATTCGCCGACGCTGGCTTTGGGGCAAGTACCGTTGGTTTCTACGGCATGATTGAAAACATCGACGACAATGTCGGACGACTGACGGCCAAGCTTGCGGAGTGGGGAATCGAAAAGGATACGTTGCTGATCTTCATGACCGACAACGGTCCATCGGCGTCGAATTACAACGGCGATCACAAAGGCAAGAAGGGGAGCGTCGATGAAGGTGGTACGCGCGTGCCGAGTTTCTGGCGCTGGCCAGGCGTACTCAAGCCGGGCACCGACGTCGATCGCATTGCCAATCATTTCGACATTCTGCCCACGTTTGCCGCAATCGCAGGCGGAACCGCGAAACAGCAGGATCAATTGCACGGCCGAAGTCTGACGCCACTGTTGAAAGATTCCAGCACGCCATGGGAAGATCGCTTTCGAGTGTTCCACAAGGGACGCTGGGGCGCGGGCCAGGCTGCGAAGTCCAGAGACGACGGTTTCGCCGTCCGGAATCAGCAGTTCCGACTCGTTGGTCGCAATGCCCTTTACGACATGGAAAAGGACCCGTCGCAGAAGACCAACGTGATCGCCGATCATCCGGAAATCGCCAAAGAGATGAACGCGTTCTACAACAAATGGTATGACGGTGCGCTGCCAAACATGGTTAACGAAAACTCCCCACTTACAGGGCACAACACGTTTCACCTGATGTATTGGAAGCAATACGGCATGGAGATCCCGCCGGTCAAAGAACGCGCGCCAAATACTCCGAAAAAGAGACCGAAAAAGAAACCAAAGAAGAATCGAACGGAAAAGTCATGATGCGGCTCGGTGGCGACCTTTTTTTGGCCCCCCATTTTTAATGACTTATTTTCAGCGTCGTATTTTCCGCGTCGTATTTTTCGCGTCGTATTTTCAGTGGAGTCGGAGGATAGTATTTACGAACAATTCTCCGTCAGCGCCTCAATTTATTGTTCTTTGCCCGTCTTGTAGTCTGCGCCGTTGATGCTGCGTACGACCGACCGCATCCATCCATCCAACTCGTTCTTCATGCGAGCGAGTCGCTGCTTGTGCTCGGGATGTTTGGAAAGGTCGGTTGTCTCCATCGCATCGTCTGTCAGATTGTAAAGTTCGAAAACCTCACCCTTCTTGCTGGCGATACGATGCAGTTTCCACGGCCAGTCATTCCAGGCGGCGTGCCCAACCGCGGTAGCCTCTGGGAACTGCGGAAATTCATCGACGTCCTTTTTAATCCGCTGGGGATCGTGCGGCAGGGGCGAACCTGCCTGCTGTTTGTCCATGATCCCCTTCAAAATACGGTCGCTATGAGTTGGTTGTCCTTGTTGGAAGGAATGCCAAAATCCCATGGGCTTGCCGCGCTTTTTTACTTCGCCGCTGAACACGCCGCTCATGTCTGTTCCGTCTAGCGGATGGGGGAAGTTCGCCGCAATCCCCGCCATCGAAAGAAGAGTTGGATACATGTCGTAGGTGTTCAGCGGTACAGAGCATTTTCCTTGGAGGTTCTTCGCAGGCCACTCGACGATCCCCGGAACGCGGAGGCCACCTTCGTAGATGCTGCCCTTCTTTTCACGCCCGCCAGAAGTCTCTTTGTTCAACCCACCGTTGTCGCTGCAGTACCACAGGATCGTGTTGTCAGATAGATTCAGTTCCTTAAGCGCCTTGCGGAGGCGGCCAAACTGCTGATCGAGCAGCGTGATTTCGCGGTAGTAGCCAGCATTTGCTTCGCCGTCGTAGAGGCTGGAGCCATCCGGCAACTCCTGGTGCGGCGAGTGGGGCGACGGGAACCACGCCACCGCAAAGATCGGTTTGCCGCCATCCTTATGTTTCTTGAGGAACTCGATGGTATCGTCGATCAGGACAGCGGACCCTTTGCCCTGCCGGTGTTCCACCTTTCCAGTGCGGCTTAGATACGGATTGTTGTCAAAAAAGTTGAGGCCAATCGCCCACTCGTCAAAGCCCATCCCGGACGGATTGCAGGACGAATTAGGTTGTCCCGATCCGAGGTGCACTTTGCCGAAAATTCCGGTAACGTATCCGGCTGCCTGCAGTGTTTCGCCGATAGTCTGTTCTTGTGGCCGCATGTAACGCCCGTGGTTGGGGACCTTCGCGCGGATCGGGTTGCGGCCAGTCATCACGCTCGCCCTCGTCGGCGAGCAGACCGGCGCGGCAGCGTAGAAACGGTCCAATACAAATGCGTCGGCAGCCATGGCGTCCAGCTCTGGCGTGCGAACAAACGGATGTCCGTTGTAGCCGGTATCCCCCCAGCCCTGATCGTCCGCCATCACCAAGACAATGTTCGGTCGCGCTGCATTCGCAGTAGCAGACACAATCAAAACTAAGAAACTCAGCAACCAAATCTTCATTCTGCTCTCCGTTTGCGTTCTGTGTTCCAGCAATTCATATCGAACCCGTGCATCAGCCAGCGACCCAAATCAGCGACCGGTATCGTTGAGCAGCCGTTTCTTGTTTGCTGCGAGCCGAAAACCTCTTCAAGCTCTCAATTTCTCATAGTTTAACATCTTCAAAGTACTAAAATGGGCTGTGAGGCAATAATCGCTTAGTACAGCGCATCGTATCTTACACGAGTGAAACCACGATTCGCTCGGCAAGATGAACGAGTGGGTGCCGAAGGAACCGGAGCGACGTGGGGATTTCTTGAAGATGGCTTGGTAGTATTGTAGATACAGTGGTCCGCCGACACTTTGGGCCCCATTAGTGACAGCGGTCTTGGCCATCTAAGGAATCTTATGTTAGTTGCGACGAACTCGAATCCAGGTGGACGCCTGGCCTTCTACATCAGCAGCGTCGTGACATTCCTCGCGATACTCGTCGTGCCTTTTTCGAACGCAAATGGCGGAAGTTACGAGACCCACATTCGTCCCTTTCTCACCAAGTTCTGTGTGAGTTGTCATGGCCCCGAAAAGCAGAAGGCCAAACTGCGTCTAGATACACTCGATCCCGACATGCTACATGGGAGCGACGTCGACATGTGGCAGGAAGCTCTGGATCTTATCAACCTGAGCGAGATGCCTCCCGAAGAC
>JBLHLE010000811.1:0-4276 GCA_047620805.1 Pirellulaceae bacterium | reverse complement strand
AGCAAGGAATCGAAATCTGGCGAGATGCTTCTGCTGAGACTTCGCTACAAGGAACCGGAATCGGACACCAGCGAACTGCTTGAGTTTCCGGTCAAGGACGAGCAGAAGAATTTGGGACAGGCCTCGAAGGACTTTCGCTTTGCCACCGCCGTTGCCGGTTTCGGCATGCTGCTTCGCGACTCCAAGTTTAAGGGTGATCTATCGTACGACGCAGTCCTGGAAATCGGCGAGGAAGCCGCCAAGGACGACGCCCATGGTTATCGCAAAGAGTTCCTCGAACTAGTCCGTGCGGCGAAACGCATTAGCGGACAATAAGCTGTGAGATAAACTTAGTTCGCCAACGACCAACTCAAAAACGCCGAGTCGACAAATAATCGTCGGCTCGGCGTTTCGTTTTTCACTCGCAGCCACCAAAGGGCCAGGCAGGTGGCCGCTCGTAAATAGTAAGGAGGATCGCTGATGGCCAAGCCCCTTAAGCCTGGTCTTATGAAAATGTTTACGGCATGTGATTTCACCCTCCCGCTTGCGCCGCTTGCGAAAGGGTCGCGAGGAACGAGCGGGGAGGGTCATTGCGTGAATTGAGCCGTAAAAACATGGCGGTAACGCATTGCCCTCTCCGGAGCTGAGACTCCGACTCTCCCAGAGGGCTCGTCGTACCACGCAAGTCTATTTGTGCTAGCGATCTAGTTTTTGGCCGAGGGCTGGACTTGTTGGCTCTTGCTGCGAATTATTGACATCGTGGTATTCCAGGGATGGTTGAAATGGAGCCAATTGTTTCTTGATTCTCACGGAGGTCCACGTGATTGTTTCTTTGGCAGATGAAGTACATGGTGCGAATTTTTGCGATGCGCGCTTGGGGCAGAGGTTAACTCGAATTGTCGAGGAGCTTGGAGCGAGGCCTAACGACAGTAGTCCTGGTGCAACCTATTCACGGGCTGAGATGGAAGGTGCTTATCGTTTCTTCGACGACGGAAAAGTTTCGCCCAACCGAATTCTCGAGCCCCATTTCCAAGCGACAAGGAATCGGATTTCGCAGTGTAGTCTGGTGTACTTAATACAGGATACGACGGAGCTTGATGTCACGCGGCCAGAGCAACAAGTTTCGGGGGCTGGTCCAATGGACTGCGAAGCTAGGCGAGGGGCGTTTGCTCATCCTCTTATGGCGTTCAGCGACGCCGGAGTACCATTGGGGCTCGTATGGCAAAAGATCTGGGTGCGGGACAAGCTGGCAGGAACGTCAAAGTCAGAACGAAAGAAGAAGCGCTTCGCCAAGCCTATCGAGGAAAAGGAGAGTATCCGCTGGATTGAAGGCTTGCGTGCAGCTCGTGAGGTTGCCCAAGTATGCCCCGAAACAACCTGCGTATGCGTGGGCGATAGTGAGTCGGATATCTATGAAATGTTTTGCGAACCACGTTCAACATTAGCAGGGGAATTACATCTTCTAGTCCGCGCAGGCCACAATCGTACAACAACAGATCACAGCAATTTGTTGTCGAAGTGCCGCTCTACTCCAGCTATCTAGGGATGTACTGTAAACGTCAGCAAGCGCGTACCCAAAGTTGGAGAAGGGAAATCCAAACGTGAGAAGGCGCGTGATGCTCGTGTAGCAACCGTAGAAGTTCGTTCAGCTAAAGTAACACTACGTGCAGCTGCCAGGATTGGGAAAAAATTACCGAGTGTAGAGGTGAACCTAGTGTTGGTTGAAGAGACGAATACACCAGACGGTTGTATCCCAATTCAATGGCTACTGGTTACTACACTACCCATCGATACGTCAGAGCATATCAAAGAAATTGTCCAAGCATACTGTCATCGATGGAAAATAGAAATCTATTTTCGCACACTCAAGTCTGGATGCCGAATTGAGCGTCGTCAGTTTGAAAAATTGAGTCGTCTGTTGAATTGTCATGCCGTCTACTGCATTGTTGCCTGGCGCATCATGTACCTATGTTACTTCGGGCGGGAGTGCCCTGACTTGGACTGCGAAATCATTTTCGAACCAAGCGAATGGAAAGCCGTCTATATGACAGTTCATCGGAAGCATCCTCCCGAGACACCGCCTCGACTCAACGAAATGATTCGGATGGTCGCATCGCTCGGCGGCTACGTGATGCGAAACTCAACGCACCCGGGAACGCAAACACTTTGGATTGGATTACAACGTGTCCACGATTTGGCGACGGGTTGGCAAGCATTCGGTCCCGGTGACTAAATTTTCTCCCACGATACTTGTGTGGTACGACGAGCCCTCTGGGAGAGTAGAGACAGTAAACCACCGATATTTCCCTGAACTCAACATTTTCATCAGACCACCTTAAGCCTCTCGTGCGTTCTTTGTCGCGGATGAATTTGTTGATGCCTACGGCTCTTCGCCGTTCTCATCGTGTTCGTCTTCATCTTCCCCCCGAATTCGTGGCCCTCGAATGGCATATTTCGTTTTTGGGCGATCGAAGATCAGAAACGAGACACTGAGCGTGCCAACAGTCGCTTGAACGACGTAGTTTCCGTTCGTTCCAGCTTCACTATTTTTTTCTAATTCTTCGCCCAACTCAATTCTTGGGGCGGAAAAAACTTGATCGACCAACAGTTCATAGGTGCAGTTGGCCGCTACTGCGAAATATCCTTGGTCGCCGCTAGAAGCAGCGTGGTCATTCGAATTCCCCGCTGGACCATCGAACTCCCGGCCGTCAAGCATTTCAGTTACATAGGCGGGCGAACTCGGCAACGCGTCAATCAGTTGAACGGCGTCTTGGTGCAATGCGACCGACTGGACCGTACTGGATAGTCCATTGAGAACGAGTCGACGATTTGGCGAGTCTACTGACTCCGAACCATTGGCTCGCGTGGACAACGCGACGAGAGCCTCGCGACTCCGACTCGTTAACATATGCTGTGGAATTCTGCCCAGGTTTGCGGCAGCGACTCCGAGGTCAACTGGAGCCGTTTCATTTTTTTGCATTGCCGCGAGAGTGACTTCGAGAGTTTTTGAGGTTTCATCGATTCGTACCGGTCCCATAATCTCGATTCGGCTAGGTTCCGTCGCGCGAATTAGACTTCCACGCACCGTCGCCCGAACTTCCACTTGTGGCCGCAACACCTGGTTGCCGGCAATCGAAGCGGATTCTCCGCTCAGATGAACGCGAGAATCAGCGATTGTTATTTCGCGTCGGTCTGCGAGGAAACTTGCACCTGACCCGACGGTCGGACCCTGAAATACGTACCGAGGTATCGACCCCAATGTGGCTGCCGCTGGGGCTGTGAGGAGTGTACCGTCGGCGGCAATAACTACGCTCGGAACGGCGAGATCGTCCGTAAGGTAAATTTCGATGCGGTTGTTGGCAGTATCAAATACTGTCCAGGAGCCTGCATCGATCGTCACCGAATCTGCTGAATCTGCTGAATTGTTAAGGTAGTCGAGCGTGAGAGTCCGATCGATGTTAAGGCCATTTCTCTGCGTAGACAGGACACTTGCACCTTCAGCGAGTTGGTACTGCGCTGCCTGAGTTTGCGCTGAACTTCCACTCGAGTTGTTGCCGAGGATCAGTACGTTTGTACTAGCTGCGGCCGACGTGGCGTCTGAATTCTCGATGGCTGCCAAGAACTGTAGAAGTGGACTTTCTTCGGCAGCTTGTTCCGCCGGGGCGTCATCCAGGCCAGCGAGCAGCATTCGAGGCTCAAATGCTTCGTAGGCGAGGCGTCGTCGGTTGAAGCTCTGTTTTTTCTTCGATCGGGGAGAGATCTTAGACATTAGTTGTTATTCCGCTCCAGTTTAACTGGAATTTGGCTCTTCGTTGTATGGTTCAGGGAAGTCAGGATTGAACAATTCGTTCAGCATCTTCGTCTCTCTCAGTTCCGTAAACGCCTCGTCCAATCCGATTTGTTCCACTGGACTGTAGCCACTCTGCATTGCCTTCTGTAACAACTCGACGGCCGATTTGAGGCAGGCTTGTCGTTGTTTATCATCTGAGATCTTAGCAGTCAAAGCCAGATCTTTTGCGACTTCTGTCAGTCGCTTGCCATCTTCTGGCCAAATCGCGGCTCGAGCAACTCCGGCCTCGTAGGCCTTCAGAGGCTGGTTCAATTGCCGTTGCAATTCGGAGTAATTCGCATAGTGGCGATCGAGGAAGTGGCGATAGACTTCGTTCTTCGGCGACATTGCCCAGGCGATTTGCTGGTGCGTGATCGCCAGTTGATAGATCTCAACCGCTTCGTTGGGACGGCCTAACATCTCCAACGTATTAGCGACATTGTTCAGTGTTCCGCCCAAGCTGCTGTG
>JBLHLE010000810.1:0-4278 GCA_047620805.1 Pirellulaceae bacterium | reverse complement strand
GCCAATCGTGCCGTCGATGCCAAGCTTTTTGGTGCGTTTGGCAGCGACATCGTGAAAGAACACTTCACCCTGCGGATTAACTGCCAGGTGATCACAAGCATCGCCAGCAGCGCCGACGAGTTCCCACGTTGATTCTGGATCGAGCGTTCCCTTCAGCAAGACGTTTTGAGACTCTGCAATTCGCGCCTTAATGGGAGTAGGCCAGTCTTTCCAAAGGTAGCGCATCGCGTCGGGGAAGATCGCTGTTGCATGTTTGCCGCTGTGTGGGCCGGTGCCCCAGACGTGTTGGTGATCGTAGCCCGCAAACTTGAGTGAACGTTGCAGTGTCACGTTCCCCATCCACCAGTCACCTACTTCAGGGCCGCCCATCCATTGGTCGTTTTCACCATCTTGTTGAAAAACGCGAATCGGTTTTGGTTCCGTCTTCCGCACTAGCACCGGATAGCGGTCGCCGCCGCGCATACCGACGAAGGTACCGATAGCCGAAAACACTCGTCGAAATTGATCGGGCCGTTCCCAAGCGAGAGTGAACGCTGCGATGCCGCCAGTACTCGCGCCGCCTGTGCAACGGTCGTTTGGATCTTGCGATAGTCGGATCGGCAACTCGTCTGGTGTCCGCCGTTTTTCGACCTCGGGCAAGACCTCTTCAATAACGAAACGTGCCAACGAGTCGTTCAGGCCGTCGAACTCGAAACTGCGATTGAAGCGAGGATTCTGCCCGCTTATCGAGGAAACAGTGCCCGACGAAATTCCAACGGCGATTGTCACTGGCATCGCCCCTTGGTGAATCAGATTGTCAAACACCACTGGAACGCCAAAGCCGAGGGAGTCGAGTCCCACGTACACGCAAGCTGGTTTGTCACCTTTGTATTGCGCTGGAACGTAGACCGCGATATTTCGGCTAGTGCCTGGGAAGATCTTCGAATTCTCAAATGGGAACGAAAATGTTTTACCTGTGGGCACGCCTGGTTGCGACTTTGAATCTGGACCGGGTACGTAGTCGTCGATACTAGTTTTCGCGGGCTGAGCACCGAGGTGGGACGCGCTGTAAACAATCATACAGGCGATAGCGGCCAGTGTGGCTTTCTTCATGTTGTTCTCGTGGCGCGGGCGCGCAGAAGTAGTAAGGCATAAGGAAACGTGAGAACAAATACTTACTGGATGAGTTCGCGAATTCGGATGTCACGGAACTTGATATTGTTAGGCTGACCGTGATCCTGAAATCCAATGTATCCCTCCAACGGACGGTCTTTCATGGCACTTTGGTCAAGTTGCGTATCGATGATCTGTGTGCCGTTTAATTCCACTTGCAAGTGGCTGCCGACGCAGGTCAAGACCATGCGATTCCATTGATGCGGAGGCCGCGACATATTGGTAGACGCAGCGGCTGTGCCGATGATGCCACCGTGATCGTGAGGCCCAACGGGTCCCTTCTTTTGGGACGAGTCCAGAATCTGAGCTTCGATGCCTTTACTAACGGGATCGTCGCGATCTCCGACACGAAAATAGACTCCACTGTTACCGCCGGGGGGATAGGAATACTCCACGTCCAGTACAAAATCCTTGTACTTCTTCTCCGACCACAGGTACGCGCCGTATCGCTGCCAGCCCTGCTCTCCATCGCGTGGCTGAATCAACAAGGATCGGTCTTTTTGTACGATCCAGTTGCCAGTCGTTTTCCAACCGGTCAAATCTTTGCCGTTGTACAACGATTTGAATTCCGTCAGGTCTCGCAATTTCAAGTTCCGCCAGCGGACTTCGTAAGGACCCTGGCCCGCGCCAATGCCGTGAACCTGCAAACCGATGAAGCCTTTAGGATGCGATTTGAAACGCTCTTCGTGTGTCAGGTCGGAGATCTGTTCGCCGTTGATCCAAGTTTGGATTGTGTTCCCGAATGCGACGACGCGATACGCGTTCCACTCGCCGTCTTGAAATTGTTTGTGAGATTTGCGATCTTCGTCTGGAGTCATCCAGCCGCCCGCCGCTTCGCCGTAGACATAACCTGCCATCCCGTCGAGCGAGATTTCCACTTGCGGTCCATTCACGCGACCATCGAGTTTATCGCCGATGCTCTGCGAGCGGATTTGCACACCGGAGTTTAATCTCGAATCTACCTTGACGTCGAACATCAGTTCAAAGTCGCCGTAAAGTTTGTCACTGCAGAGGAACGAGTTGGGGCTGCCTTCTGCCGTCGTGCCGACAATGGTATTCTTCTCAACGCGATAAGTGGCTGTCCCGTTCCGCTGAGTCCAGCCTTCGAGATCCTTTCCGTTGAACAGATCGGCAAGTCCGTGGTCAGCTCGCACAGGAGCAACGAAAGCAATTGCGAATAGTACAAAAATAGCAGGTCGGTACATGGTGATGTTCATGGTGATTCCTTAATAATCGTTGTCGCGGAACAATCGGTTCTCGCGAGATAAATACATTGACGAACGCCGGTGCTACGGTGCCGGCACTACGATCAAATTGTAGCGAACTGGCTCGACTGCAGCTTTGGCTTTGGCGTGCGCCGCGGCGTTTTGTTCGTCCATCTTGCGGCGGATTGTAGCCAGCGCAGTTTTGATTTCTGCATCGTCGGAAAGCAGTGGACCTAGTTGGCGAAAATTCGTGATGAAGCCTTTGATCATTCGCGTCTCGTGAGCTTGCTTCTGTCCCACTTCGTTGAGCACGCGATTAAACGGCCCTACAAAAGGATTGTCGAGAAATTCTGCCGCCAGATTGATTCCCGCGCTCAATTGTTCTTTTGTGAAAGTCTTGGTGGCAGTGCCAAATGTTACAGCGGCCTTTGCCGTCGACAGGTTTTTTACGGTTAATGTGAAGCGGTTCAGGTCTTGATTAAACGGTGTATGCGGCAAAATGCTGGCGGTTCCGTTCGGGTCTTTGTCACTGCCGTAAAAACAAAATGGATATCGAGTGCTCTCAATCACGTGGATGCCTTTGGCACTGTTGACGACTCGATGGCCATTGCTCGCCTCCGCTTTTTCGGTAGCCAAATCAATTGTGACGCTGCCCAGATTGCCATCCAACTGCAGGGCTTTCAGGAACGCATATGCCATGATCAGATGCCCATTGGCTCCTGGATGCACACCGTCGCCGCCGGCCACTGGATATTCTTCGCCGAGAGCTTTCTTTGCGGAAATCATGGATTTCATCATCGCGCCAAACACGTCGGCGTGAGGGAACTTGTTCTCGTCTGCCAGCTTCTTAGCGATCTGCCCGAGCTGTCCCAGGTTGTCGTTGTAGACTTGGTCGAAGTCCGCATTGTTTCGATTCCAGGTGAAGCTATCGACGACTCCTGGTGATCCAACAACGACTGTTGCCCCCGCTTTTTTCATACGGTCGATGATCTGCCGCATGCCAGTTTCATACGCTTTGCCAATTCCTTCGTCGTAAGCGCGATAGGAACCATCGTTCATGCCGTAACAAGTCGTAACCACGTCGGGGTTCCATGGAATCAAATCGTTCTCCATGCGACTGGCAAACCCAGGCGCGCGTTCGCCGCCCCAGCCAAATTGAAAACTCTGAATCTCCAAGTCGGGATGGCAGACCAGCAAATAAGTTTCGATGAACTTGCTGTACTGTTTCTGTTCGGTGATCGAGTCGCCCACAATCGCCAGCCGATCTCCCTTTTGGAGAACGGGTTGGTCAGCGATGGCGACAGTTGTCAGAGAAAGTAGGAGGATAAGTAGGAGACGGTGAATGCGCATCGTGTTTGCTCCAGGGTGCTTGCAATTATTGAAGTATGTTCAAGAGATTTGTTGGCGATGGCTAACAACGCCGGTCGGAAGTTAGTCAGCGAGGGGCGAAACTTCGATTTTGCGAATGCTGACTTTGCTGCCGGGATCATGCTGTTGATATGCGAAGTGGCCAGCTTTGTACGTCAAGGCAAAGTCCATGTACTCGTAGAGTTCGTTGCCATTGACGGTGACTTTGATCCTCGTCATCTTGCGGCCGCGCCAGACGTCGTCGCGGACTTCAAGCTCGTACTTAAACCAAGTGTCGGGCTTTACGTGCTGTTGATAGACATGGCAAAATCCGTACAGCGAACCGGTTCGAATCGGGTCTCGATGAGTGCTGTCAATCTGAGCTTCGTAGCCGTCGGAGAAGCTCGGTTTGGCAGTCGTGCGAAAGTATAGACCGGAGTTGCCACCATCGTTGATCTTGACTTCGGCACGATAGCGAAAATTCTTATAGGGCCCTTTCGTACAAACCAACATCGACGCGGGGCCCGATCCATTGATCGCGCCGTCTTTCACTTCCCAAACGCTCTTTTCGTTT
>JBLHLE010000809.1:0-4281 GCA_047620805.1 Pirellulaceae bacterium | reverse complement strand
GTCAGGCAGTGGACTCAATGCAAATTTACAGCTTGGTGATCCTAACTATACCGCGGTTTCAACGCTCAACGGACTGCCAGTAGTGACGTTTGATGGGGATGACCAACTTCGGACTGGGAACCTGCAGACGGTTCTCAATAACGCCGACGAGAGTTACACCTTCATTAGCGTGGCGCGGTACACCGGAGCGGGTGCTCGCGGACGTGTGATCACTTCTGATCATAACTGGTTGTTCGGTTTTTGGGGCAACAATGTCTCCTCTTGGTATGCCGAAGGCGACATCAATCTTAATGCTTCGGGTTTGAACGACACGAATTGGCACTTGGATTTCGGACTTATGGACGGCGTTCCAGCGGACCCAGAGGCCACGCTATATCACGATGGGAACATCGCCACCGCAAACGATACCGGTTCCAACAATGCCTTTGTGAACTACGCGCCGCGTTCTTTGCATCTAGGCAGTCAGAATAACAACGGCGAACCGTCCGCCGCCGAAATCGCTGAGATTCTCGTCTACGATCGTTTACTCAGCGACGCTGAACGGCAAAGCGTAGAATTCTACCTGGCGGGCAAGTATGGGATGAGCACTAACAGTGTTGGTGCGTTTGGCAGCAACAGTATTACGATGCAGGGAACAGGGAGTGCGACTCTCACGGGCAGTAATTCGTACACCGGCGCTACCAATGTCAACTCTGGTACTTTGGTTGCCGGCAACGCTGCGGCACTTGGCACGATCGATAGCGGCACGAATGTTGTCGATGGCGCAACGCTTGGCTTACAGGGGAACATTACCCTCAGTGGTGAGGCACTCACGATCAACGGAACTGGCGCTGCTGGTCAGCCCGGTGCGTTGGTGAATATCGCCGACGACAACACGATCGCCGCACCGACTACGATTGACGCAGCAGTCGTCTCAACTGGCGAGTTCGGTATTGGCTCGAACGCTGGTACGCTGACCATCTCGACGGACGTGAACATGGCCTACTCGCGGCTGACAGTCGATGGAGATGGCGATGTAACCATCACTGGCAGCGTGGTAGCAATTGCTCCTCCCCCTGTCCCTGGGCTGAACACCTTAAGTGCCATCGGCGCTGGCGATCATACGATTATTGCGGATGGACAAACATTTGACGCGACCGTCGATAACGACGGCACCAACGATTGGTTGCTCATCGGCCGTGGCCGCGAGGGTTGGGCTTGGTCCGATGCTGGGCAGGGCGCTCCGTCCACCGTCAACGACGGACTCGGAACGTCTGCAGCGTTTAGTCCGACGTATCTAAGCTCGGCCATCATTAACGATCTGCTCAACCAAGCGGGAACCGATCTGACCGATATCGAAATTCGACTCAAGCGAGCTGGAAATACGAGCGGGACTACGTATCAGGAAGATCGCTGGCGGCCGACGACGCAGACGACTTGGGACTGGGTCTTTGCGGATCCATCTCGTATGGATGTGGAACATGAAATTATTGGTGGCCCATTCGGGACGCAGGGACCACATGCCGCCAATACTCACGATGAAGGTGCTAATAATTCGCAGCGAGTCTTTACTTGGGCGTGGGGTGGCCACGGAAGCCAACAGGGTTTCAGTTACGGAAGTTCTGTGAGTGGCGATGCTAACAACAACCCAAATACATTCCTCTGGGAATTTGCAAACGAAAATCACGCTATTCCCTACACCGAAGTTTACATTCGACGCGAAAGCGCTGTTCCCCCGCCACCCATTGCAGATAATAGTGTGACAAAGGTTGGCAATGGTACACTTCGTCTGAGCGGTGACAATTCGTACGCTGACGGTACCTCCGTTCTCGGTGGCACCCTGCTGGCCAATAACACCACGGGTTCCGCAACGGGCAACGCCGATGTACTTGTCGACAGCGGCGGAACATTGGGTGGTGTTGGGACAATTACTGGCGATGTTCTTGTCGTCACCGGCACGATTGCAGCTGGCGACCCGACGGGCACCCTGTCGGTGGCAAATACGGCAGTCACTAGCACCGGCACATTGGATGTTGAAGTTGGTGGAAACACCGCTGGTTCATGGGACACTCTCGCAGTGACCGGTGCTGTCTCCTTCGCTGGTAGCACGCTATCCGCCAGTCTCATCAATGGATACACGCTCACTCCCGGTGAGACCTTCGTGATTGTCTCGAATGACGAGTTCGAGCCCATCAGCGGTGGCTTCAACGGACAAATCGAAGGCAGTATTCTGAACGTTACGGGTGGTCGCTTCCACGTGACCTATATTCACGACGCGGGAACTGGGACGGCCGGTAATGGAAACGATATCGCATTGATCGCCAATAACACGCCAGTTGCTGGGCAGGACGGCCCAATGTCGACTCCCGAGGATGTCGCTATCAATCGAATGGCGCCTGGAGTGCTGGGTAATGATTCGGACCCCGATGCGGCCGATACGCTGACGGCCCAAATCGTAACCAATCCAACCAACGCGTCGTCGTTCACACTCAACTCCGATGGCTCGTGGGAATATGTTCCCATCTTGCACTTCGCGGGCACCGATAGCTTCACATACACAGCGACCGACGGGGATTTGGTTTCGAATCCAATCACGGTCGCTATTACGATAGTTCCCGTTGCCGACGCGCCTACAATTACTGTGGGTGCTACCAATATCACCGTCCCCGAAAATTCGGTGATTCCTCTGGCCATCGCCACGGCACTGGTCGATACCGATGGCTCCGAAACTTTGGTCACCACGCTAACGGGCGTGCCTGCGATTGGTACACTTTCGGCCGGGACCGAATCGGGGGGCGTTTATACTTTGACTCCCACCGAGCTCGTGGGACTGACCCTGACGATGCCCGACAACCTCGCTGCTGACGCTCCTTTCACACTGACGGTCACCGCGACCGCGACCGAGCTAGACAACGGCGACGTGGCAGTATCGACGAGTGACATCGTCGTCAACGTGTTCAATGTTCCGCCAGACGCGAGCCTCAGCGGTACGACCAGTACAGTGCCAAACTTCGCGGTTCCCTACGTAATAAACGTGTCGGACATCGGACCAACGGATCAGTTGGAAGGATTTGATATTGTCGTCGATTGGGGCGATGGTACGATCGACACGTTTGGCCCGAATTCGGTCGGCACGATCAATCTCGATCACTCGTTCGCCGAATTCGGCAATTTCGATGTCACGCTAACCGCGACCGATAAAGATGGTGGACAAACCGTTTATGTCCATAATGTTCAAGTCGATCCAGTTGCAATCATCGGACGCGAACTGTTTGTCGGCGGTACGGATGCAGTCAACGATCGAATTATTCTTCAAGCTGCCGGTCTCGATAGCGTCTACGTTCGCTACAACACTATTCGCTATGGTGCATTCGATCGAACTGATTTCGACGTCGTACGAGTGTTCGGCGGCGCTGGCGATGATCGAGTTTCCGTCTCTGGCATTTGTCTGCCAGTTACTGCCGAGTTGCAGGAAGGACGCGATGCATACTTCGGTGGCACTTGCAACGATACTGTCGACGGCGGCACGGGACGCGACATCATTCAGCTGGGCGAAGGCGACAATGTTGCCGACGGTGGTGATGACAACGATATCATTACCGCACGCAGCGGCAGTGATATAATTCGCGGCGGTAGCGGCAACGATCGCATTCAATCAGGTGCTGGCGATGATATCGTCTACGGCGACGATGGCAACGACCAGATCGTCGGAAGCCTCGGAAACGACCTGCTCGTCGGTGGACTCGGAAACGATATACTCGACGGTGGCGGTGGCCAGGATGTACTGCTCGGCGGTATTGGAAACGATAAACTGCGAGCTGGCACGGGCGAAGATCTGGTAGTCGGAGGTATCGGTAACGACGGCATCCGCGGTGACGCTGGCGTCGACACCATCACCGGTGCCGAAGGCGCAAACGAAGCTGACGAAGTCGCCCTGCTGAGCTTGCTGACGGCTTGGACTGCCACTCGCGATCGAAGTGCTCTCGGTGCTCTGCTCGACGATTCTGATACCGACGCACTCAACGGTAACGGTGGCGGCGACCAAATTGGTATCGGTATCAACGACGTGGTTAACAGCCTCCGCGCGGCCGACACACTGTTCAGCGTCTAAGCTATAACAGCCTTCAATCTCAAACGAAAAACGCGGCCGTAATCGGTCGCGTTTTTTTTTGGTCGGGCAAGAAAGTTCGATAGCCCGGATTATTCGTAACCCGACGCGTAAGCGAGGAAATCCGGCGAGTTTCCTCGCTTACGCGTCGGGTTACTATTGCGCCGTGTTTTGGGAAAGTTGGCGACAAACTC
>JBLHLE010000808.1:0-4282 GCA_047620805.1 Pirellulaceae bacterium | reverse complement strand
AACTCGCCAAGTGCCGATTTGGCGTCCGCACTTTTCCTCAAGGCGACGGCACAGTGCAACTAGAAATTACACCCGAAATTGAACACGGCCAGAAGCGACAGCGATATGTCGCACGTCAAGGAACTTTTGTACTCGACAACAGTTGCGACAGCTTCGAAATCGATACACTGAAGTTCCAAGCGAAACTCGCCCCAGGCCAAACGCTCCTCATCGCGCCAACCCCCGACCAAAAAGGACTCGGCAAATCCTTCTTCATCGACCAAATCGGCGAGCACTCACAGCATCGCGTCTTGCTGATTCGACTGGCCCAAACTCAATACGACAGCCTCTTCCAGTCAGAAAACCTCTCCGCACCAATTGTGACTCCCGCCGAGTATTAAACGGAGTGACTCGTGTCAAGAACGTAGTCACCACTTTCGAATTACTCGTTCACCTCGAACTCGACTACAAGTGGTCGGTGATCAGATCGCCAAGTCCACTCGGCACTCGCTCGTAAGAACGTCACCTTTTCATTTCCCATGACGTGATCGATCTGCATGATGGGAAACGGAGCGGGCCATGTCGGTAGATAGCCGTGTCCCACATCTTTAAAAGCATGAGTCAATTTCGTTCGCAACAGCCCCACATGATTCGAATCGACCGGCGTATTGAAATCCCCAACGAGTAACGTCGGCATGTCCGACCATTGTTCGGTACGGGACACGATTTCGACCATGGGTGTCCGTCGATCGGCCAACGGAAAACTATTGATGTCGAGTATTGCGACGCGGATCTCTTGATCTTGAAGTTTGAGATGAACGGTCTTTAATCGAGCTGTGTCGCCGAGCCTCTCTTCGCTATCCGACAGTATCTGTCCTTTGCACAGCAACCACAGTCCGCGAAACCGCCCGGCGCATACATAGTCTGGAAATTGCTGCTCGGCATATCGTCGAAGTTTTCTGGAATTACCGGGAGCTTCCGCGATGGCGATGATGTCCGCGTTTAAACGATTCAATTCATCGGCCATTCCAGGTCGTTGAAACATCTTGTAGCCCATGTTCCAAAAAACAATTCGGTGCGGAGGACCATGTGCCTCGCGAACTCGTTGATTCCCGAAACAAGTAAAGAACCAACCGAAACAGGAGACGATAGCCAGAGCCGCGAACGCGAAAGCCAGTCGCTTTCGACTGTAGCGGTAAAACACACTCCCGGCGAACGTCGCCAAGAAAAAGATGACAGCCCAGGGCGATGCATAGTAAAAAGCGGCGACCACCGGGATGTTATCCTGAACAGTCATGCGCACCGCGAAGAAGATCGCTGCAAAAACGGCGGCAGCGATCGCTCCGAAGAAGTCCCAGTGCCGTATCAGACTACTTTGGACAACGGTTTGGAAAACTGCCATTGGTTCTTTTGTCATTGGCCCTTTCGCTTTTCGCTCGTCGCTAACCTCTTCTACCATTGACTTGGTCTGCCCTGCGTTTTTATTACTGTGATAGTGGATTCCGCCGAGCATTCTTTGGATGCGTTCTATTCGGCGGCTTTTACTAGCTTTAACTTTGGCTGCGAAATTCTTTGCCCGTATACTCGGCCGTGGATCTGACTAAGCTGCGACAAGTCGTAGCGAAGAAACTCGAATAGGTCCTTCGGCGGATCTGCGGCGAGCCATTGCCGCGCCAAAACGGCCATCTTTGCGTCGTACTCCTTTTCCGACTCAGTGTGCATATAACAACGCCCCGGATGACGACGCAAATCCCCGTCGAATTGTGGGCTAATATGCCACAACTCGTGGAAGATCGTGATCATTTTCTCGGTAATATTGAGCCCCATGAATCGAGGCATATAGAAACTCAGAATGTAACGATACTCCTGCCCACCTTTTCCGAATAATCGTTCTACCGTATGCAGCTGTCCGTTCTCGAAACCGACCAAATGGCCGCCCTCGAACCTCATTGGAGTCAGGGTCGCTTGCAAGCCATGGTCAACATCCTTGCGGCAGCGACTGAACGATACTGCGACTTCGGCCATCCGAATATGCGCTAGTTCGCCACAGCGAGTGACAATGTCTTCGCACAACACTCGCATCCGTTCGGTAAAGTTGAAACCCGCAGGCTTACTCTTTGACCGACTGGCGGACCCGCTTGCGGATCTTGCGGCACTGTCGCGTCCCGGCGCAGTTCCATTCGGCGCACTCGCTGGTTCCCGTTGCGATTTACGTGGGCTCATGTCACCAACTCAGTCTCGGTTTCCGATACCAATTCCTTACAATCCATTCGGCAACTTGACGACCTATGATCCGCTCAGCGCATAGATCGCAAACGAAGCCAACCAATGTTCGCCTTCATAGTGACCGCTAAACACGTAGCGCATGCCCGCTTCCGCGTGCTCATCGGCCGATTTCTGTAGAACCTTCTTGCGTGGATCGCTGGCATCTTTCAAGGCGTCGTGAATTCCCGCCATCGTCCAAGCGCGATTTAGGTTAAGTCCAGCGAGGTGTACCAAGTGGCCATCTGTCGGATCACTAACTTCAACCGGCGTCAGCAAGTTACCACATCGCCCGTCTCGCAAGTTCGGAAAAAACTGGTCCAGCCAACGCGAATACTCCTCGGTCGGCAAAACACGCCGCATCAAGTCGGCTTCATTCAGTCCCGGTGAGAAAAAATCGTTTCCCGATGGCTCGTAACTGGCTGGATATTCCTTGTCCGCTAAGTAAAATTGCCGACTCTTCTTAACCAACAGCTTCTCAAGCGACTTATTCTCGACGGTTCGCGCGTAGTCCAAAAAGAATGCCAATGCAAAAGAGCTCTCGGGATGAAAACCACAACGAATTGGCCAATCCAACTTCGGCAAGTAGCCTTCAATTAACGCCACGATCTTGGCTTCCAGCGGTTTAAAATTCGCCGCCCACTTGCGACCGTCCGCGTCGTCCCAAAGATGCAATTCGCCAGCAAGTCGAAGGGTCCAGGCCCAACCGTACATCCGCTCAAACGAACGATTGTACTTGGCGTCGAAGTAAGCTGCCTCGGCTTTCAATCCGTCCGCAGTAAAACGTCGATTAAGCGTCGACCGAATTTTGCTCGCCACTGAAGCCTTGGGGTACTGCTTCACCAAGCGGATTAACATCCAATGTCCGTGAACCGACGAATGCCAATCGAAGCTTCCGTAAAAAACTGGATGCAGCTCCTGCGGCGATTGCACTGACGCTCGATCCGCCATCACATTCGATGGCTTGTTCGGATACTCGCGATCGATGCCAGCCAAAGCCAACTCGGCAAACTGAGCTACCTGTTCGTCACTCAGACGCTCCCCAATTCGAGGAAACTTCGACTCCCCGTGCGCCGACATTCCGAGTGCCAATACGCAGAGGTGGACCAATGCCGCAAGCAATACAATTCGGCCCATGCTCGAACTCCTTTTCAATCCCACGATTTCTCTCCAAGTTCACCGTTGTCTCTCGCCGCCATTGTAAATCGGCGGGATCGATTTCACCACAGAGACCTTTGAGGTTTGCCAAAGAGGAACCGTAGGGGTCAAGATAAGACGACGACGTTCTCGCACGCTAGCACAAATCAATTCTCGAAAGCAACGCCGCGAACCTTTCTATCTTCCTAAGTGTCGCTTCTATCTTCCTAAGTGTAAAATGCACAATAAGAAACAGTAGAGAGAGGGGGCAATGCGAGACTCTTCGCTTTCGACCAATTCTCGGATCTCTCTTAATCTTGTGGTTCTTTGCACATACAATGTGAGAAGTTTGAATTACCCGATCTGGTCTCAATCATCCGCCGCATCTGCTTGGCTTGTGATGCTTGATCTTGCTCATGGAGAAACCCAATGCTCCGTTCCCAATCGCCGACTCTACTGCTCTTTGCGTTATCGAGTCTTTGCTCTCTGCATTACCTGGGCTCAACTGACGTTGGTAATTTACAGGCGGCAGGGCGCGATTGGATCACGGTTGAAGAACACGGAGAATGGACTGCGATCACGCATCGGAAGGAAACGAAACCTTCCTACGCAATCCTGGACAAACAGGGTCTCGGAGGCGGGATCGCCTACTCCATCCGCGCCAGTGAACACGTCCAACAAGGAGCGTGGGTGCGTTCCTTTCCCGTGACAGGGGGTAAGCACTATCGAATCTCGGCCTGGCGAAGAACTGTCGATGTCAAATCGCCTCGGCGATCCACTGTAATCAAAGCGACCTTCCTCGACAATGAAAATGGACTCGTCGACGGCTCGCACGGCGATCTCGTTCGCCCGCTGTTTCCAAAAGACCAAAATCGCTTCGATGGCGACTGGCAATTAGTCGGCG
>JBLHLE010000807.1:0-4287 GCA_047620805.1 Pirellulaceae bacterium | reverse complement strand
CCAACATAGTGGTTGTGTCATTGCTTCGTCGGACGAATCGGTGACATCGGTGTAACCGAACATGTTTCCGTAGAAGCCACCTTTTGTGACCCAATTGATTCGGTTCTTGGGATTCCAATGTCCTTCTTGATCGGTGACGATGAAAGAACCGTCGGGGTTGATGCAGACCCCGTTAGCCGCGCGGAATCCATTGGCGATGATTTCCGTTTTCGAGCCATCTTTGCTGACTTTCAGCAGAGTTCCATGGTGCGGGACGATGGCTGTGAGAGCATGCCTCGCCGACTTCGCATAGTAGAAATTGCCTTCGCTGTCGGTTTGCAATCCCATCGCGAATTCGTGGAAATGCTCCGTGACTTGATGGTCGTTATTGAAGTTCTCGTAGAAATCCGTTTCTCCGTCGCTGTTCAGATCGTGAAGAATTGTAAGTTGATCTCGGCAGGTGACGTAGATTTTCTTGTCGACGTATTTTAGTCCCAGCGGTTGGAACAGCCCAGACGCGATACGTTGCCAGGTTAGTTTTCCGTTAGGTTTAGCAACCCCATCGACCATCCAAACGTCGCCATCCCAGGCGCAGATTGCGATGCGGTCAGCGGTGATATAGTCGAAACCAGTCAAACGGACTCGACAGAACCATGGATTGGGATCGGGGCTAGTAAGTACATCGACGGCAAAGGGGCCATTTTCAGGACCAGCTTCGCCTTGTGTGACAAGTTTTTCGGGCCAACGAGCGGGTCCGCCGCTGGTCAAAGAGGCCAGGTTGCGGACATGGTCTTCGGGGATGATCTGCGACGCGGCGAATTCCGCTTCAGCGGCGGATTCTACGCGAGACGTCCACAGGGTAAATCGCAGCGGCGTCTTTCCTGCAGGGATCTTGATTCGCGCGTTTCCGTCTGTGTCGCCTAGCCATTGGGCACCCGGGACTTGCGGGGAGAGACCAGCAGCTAACGCTCCGGTCGAGTTAGTGTTTTGTTGGACAACTGCCGCTGCGCCGCGAACAACGTTTCCGGTGAAAGACTTGTTAATGGCGTTGGATATCGACGCACCTTTCGAGCCCGATGGAGTCCACTTTGCCAACGGCGTTGCGGAATTGGCTTCGTTGTCGAGATCTTTGAGTTGAGCTTCGCTTAAACGGCTGTTGTAGTAACGCACGTCGGCGATGTCACCCGTGAAGAAACTTTTGGGGCGGGGAAAGTCGCCAGCGGTATAGCCGATGCGAACAACACCTTTGGCCAATTCCGATTTGGCTTGCAGCTTGCCGCGATTGTCGGCTTTACCGTCAACGTAAAGTTGGATCTCGCCAGTCTTTGAATTGTAGGTTGCCGCTACGTCGTGCCACTTTCCATCCGCGACTCGCGCTGTGGAAGTAATAGCGCCGACCCAGCCGATGTCGTAGGCAAGTTTTCCGCCCCGCACGAATAGTGTTTGGCCATCGGCAATCCATTTATTTCCAGCGCCACCTTTGCTGATGATGGTGCCATCCTGAGTAGTTTTGATGCGAGCGGTAATTGAGAAATCTACGCCGTAGAATTTCAGCTTGCGACTGTCCGATATCTGAATGCGAGTGCCGCCATCAAAGGAAACGCCTTCAGTTTGGTTTACCGTTGACTTTGGTTCTTGAGGCTGTACTCCAGCGAGTTTTCCCCAAACGGCAAGCGAAGATTTGCTACCGGTGGATAGTACGCTGGTGCCCGCCGTGTAAGCTTGGTTGCGGTCGATCTGCATGATCATGTCGCGATCGCGCGGCCCGATCTCAAAGTGTCGTAGGAAAATCGGAGGGGAACTGTCGCGTACCAGTCCGTGCGACTCCAGTATCTCGGTAGTACCTACTGTGTACTTTACGATAGTTTGATTGCCGTAGTGGTAAAGCCCTTTGTAGTGCGACCATTCGCGGGGCAGGGGACCGTAGGGTTTGTCATCGCGGCCGAGTAGTCGCGGGTCGTCGAAGCTGCCCGTTGTGGGATGGCCCCAACCAGGACCAACTGGATTGGTGATAGAGCTAGTTCCGATGGAACGCGGATGAATTCCGTGTCGACCATTGAGCATGATGCCGTTCCAGTCGATGAATCCCTTTCCACTCCATGCACCAGCGATGCGCATCGTGTCGTGGTCAAAGACCATCCAGTGACCGCCTTGGGAAATTCCGCCCGGACCTGGGTCCACTCGAACGGCGATACCTTTGTAAGCGATATTGTTCGGGTTTTGTCCAATTTCGTAGGACGCTATGAGACTAGGGCCATAGTCCATATTTTCCCACGGAACGATCTTCGACGGAGCTGGTCCACGAGTGTCACCCTTGGGAAGGCGAGCCAAGTAGTTTGCATCTGCCTGAGTGAGCTGCGACTCGTTGTGCTTTTTGAGGTACGCTTCGCGAATATAGTGAATGACGTCGTATTTTTGCTGCGGAACCATCCAACGCTGCGCGACCATGAAGCCAAAACCGCGCGTGAGAGTTTGGTACATTGAATACGGATCTGCTCCGTTCTTGAATTTTTCGGCGGCAAAGCGTCGCGACGTTGGCAATGACCCCGGTTTATCGTGCGTACCATGGCAGTTAATGCATAGACGCTCGTAGATCGCTTCGCCACGTTTGAAAGCTTCCTGGTCAAAACTGCCAATGATGCCCGCGTGGTCGATGTGCGCTTCGTATTCCGGAAGTGGTTGGGCGGCGTACAGAGATGGAGCGGGTTTAAGTTCTAACGCTCGATCGGGGCCGTGCTCCGCCACTTCGATCAAGTACTTCAGCAGGTCCAGGAACTGCTGTCGACTCGTGAGTGTATTCATCAAACCTTTCGGCATGATCGAAGTTTTCGACTCGGTGATTTCGTCGACTTCTGTTTTTGGAATTGTGACCATCTTGCCGTTGTCCTGCGCGTCGCGCAGGACGATGGCTTGAGGTGTTTCGCTCTCTTTTAATCCCGTGAACGATTTTCCTGCTGTGTCGATCACAGTAACCGCCGCATATCCTTCCTTAATCTTTTTGGAGGGCCGGAGCAGGGACTCAACCAGATACTCGGGAGTCACCTTGGCTTTGTTGAGCAGCATCAAGTCCGGGCCAAGCGGGCGCTGGCCTTCGCCAGCTGTGTGGCATTTCGTACAAGTAGTATGCGGTTGATAGAAGACGATCGCCCCCCGTTTGGCGTCGCCGATTGAATTCGCGTCGTTAATCAATGAAGCAGCCGGCTCGCTCTGAAGTTGCTCGTCGAGAAACTGAGCGTGGGAGGCTGAGCCAACCGACAGGAGCAGTGCGGCAACACATAGTTGTAGGCAAGTGATAATTGTGCGATGCATCAAAAATTCTCTAGTTGGATCTTATCGGGGGTGGATGACCACTGCGACCGACCTTGCGGGTTTGCGAGGGTATTCTGTCAGCGGTATTGTAATCGCAATTCCTTGCGTTCTCCACAGTTGGGGCAAAATAGGCGACGGATTGGCGTTCGCAATCGGCGTCCCTCAGTTTGGTATCGCAAGCTATACTACAGAAACGAAGGATATAGATCGTCAGCACCATGAAAGATGAGCGATTGAGCAGCGCAAAACAAACCAAAGTCGATGCGGATGCTGCAGCGTCTGCGGATTCCGGTGTGGCACAGCAAGATGCCAAGAAAGGCGCGAAATCGGCGCCCAAGAAGCCTCGCAAGTCCTTCTTTAAGAGCCTGGCTGGAGGGGGCGGTTGTGGCGGAGCATTGGGAGTGATGCTGCTTTTCTTCTGGGGAGCTTTGGTTACTTTTAACGCGACAGTGAATGCTCCGGCCGTCGACGATAACCAAGTCGCCGTGGGGATTACCACGTTCTTGGGCGGCGTCGTGTGCTTCGGCCCTTTCTTTGTTGTGTTCTGTGCTTTGCTTGGCACAGCTGTCGGATTCATCCGCTGGCGTTGGTAACGTCGCATGCGACGACATCTGGGTCGCTAGAATTGGGTCGCTAGAATTGGGTCGCTAGAATTGAAATGGCACCAAACGGAATCATGACCAAGAGGAAATCAAGGAGTCCGATTCGAAAACTGATTCGAGGTGCCGGTGAAGAGTCTTGCTTGGCATTGCTTGCGATTCAACTGTATTTCAACCAAGCAGTAAGCAAAATCACTGTCGGTCCGCACCACAGCAAAATAAATGCTGGCTCAAAGGCGCGAACGAGCGTTAGCATTACCAAGAGTAAGCAGAAGCTCATTGCTCTAAAGAACCAGTGAAGACGACTTAGTCCACACCAAACGCAGACGTTCAGGCAAAGCGAGCAAGCCAGCACAAGGTAGATCGCGGTATCGCAAACGGTTTTGTCAGTGGGGTGCAT
>JBLHLE010000806.1:0-4292 GCA_047620805.1 Pirellulaceae bacterium | reverse complement strand
AACAGCGAGCCCGCTAGTGTTCGCGACCAATACGGCCGTACTCAACTCGGACAGTGCGCCTTGCTGGCGCGGCGGTTAGTCGAGGGAGGATGTCGATTCGTCGGCGTCGATGCTCCTGGATGGGATGTGCATTTCAATTGTTTCCCGAGTTTGCGTACGGACTTAATCCCCTGTGCCGATCGCGCATTCAGCGCGCTAGTGAACGATTTGGAACAACGCGGACTGCTAGACGAAACGCTGGTTGTGATGATGGGTGAGATGGGACGGACGCCAAGAATCAACGCTAAAGCCGGTCGCGATCACTGGTCGATGGCACAGACGATCATCTTTGCCGGTGGAGGAATCAAGCCAGGCCAAGTCATTGGCGCAACCGACAAGCACGCCGCGGCGCCGACGACGGAGCCCGTCGGAATCAGTGACCTACTGCGGACGATTTCCTCGTTGATGGGCATTAATGCCGATAAGACTTATTTCGGACCGCTTGGTCGCCCCGTGCCGATAGTGGACGGCGGCAAAGTTATTCGCGAATTGGTGTGAACTAAAATGCAGCGGTTCTTCAAAACAGTTGGTTTCTTCTTTGCACTGGTCGGTTCGGCACTGGTCGGTTCGGCGCTGGCGCAGCATCCTCCGACTATCGGATACGTTTTCCCGTCGGGCGGAAAGGCTGGTGAAACTACCGAAGTCACGTTGGGAGGCTACGATTGGACTCCCGATATGCAGGTCTTCGTTCTCGACCCGCGCGTAAAGCTTGAAATCATCGATGTGCCGAGTCCGATTATCGTACCCGGGCCGCCGTATTGGTTTGGAAAGAAAGCTCGTCGGGGGCCGTTTCTTTTGCCCCGCGAAACGAAAGCTAGATTGACCATCGCCAAGGATGTGCCGCCCGGAATTGTTCGCTGGCAAGTTGCCAATGCAAACGGAGCGTCCGCGACAGGCATTCTGGTCGTCGGCGAAGATCGGGAGGTAACTGAAGTTGACGAACAAACGACTCCGCAAGAGTTAGATTCACTGCCGGTCATCGTCTCTGGCCAAATCAAAAGGATCGAAGATGTCGACCGTTATCGGTTCGCAGTTCTGCGGACTGGGCCAGTTTCGATCTCCCTTTGTGCTCGCGAAATTGGCTCGCCTTTGAACGCCGTGCTCGAAGTCTATGACGCAAACCGTAATAGGATTGCATCCGCTGCGGATACGGCCGGACGGGATACGGCACTGACGTTCGCCGGTGAGGCAGACAAGAAATACTCAGTACACATTTACGACCTGGACTTTCGCGGTAATCGAGCTTTCGTTTACCGATTGCGAGTGGCAGCTGGTCCGCGCGTCGTCGCGGCAATACCTGCAGCTGGGCGACGAGGTGAAACTCGCGAGGTCGAGTTCGTGGGCTATGGAATCGCCACCGGACAAGCAAAGCTTGAATCGGTCACGCGACAGGTCGCCTTTCCTAAAGACAGTGATCGCTCGTCGTTTCACTACCAACTACAAACCGATTTTGGCGCGTCCGAATCATTTGAATTGCATCTGAGCGATCTATCTGAGATCGTCAATTCAGCCGGCGAGAAAGTCAACTTGGCAAGTCCGCCGACGGCAATAACCGGAATCTTGGAGCAGCAGTTCGGCGAACATCGGTACGGAATTACCGCAGTGAAGGGTGACGCGTTCGAGCTGAAATTGTTGGCAGCCGCGATTGGATCGCCACTCGACGTTTCGCTTTCGGTCTACGATGCAACCGGCAAACAGATTGCCAGTAACGATGATGTGTTGGGGTCCACCGACGCGGCATTACTATTCAAAGCGTCTGCGGACGGCGAGTACCAAATCGGTTGCACGGATGTTTCGGGCAACAGCGGCAATCGCGCAGCGGTGTATCGTTTGCTTGTCGAGCCATCCGCTCCCGGATTTTCATTCACGGCGCCAGAGTTGCTTAATATTCCGATCGGAGGAACGGCGAAGATTGCGTTGAAGGTGATCCGACTCGCCGGATTTAAGGATCCGATCAGCGTGTCATTGAAGGGACTGCCGGCGGGTGTAACCGTCCCCGACGACTTGACGATCCCCGAGGCAAAGGTAGCACTGAGCATCGATCTGACTGTGTCCGCTGACGCGGCGGCAACGGCCTCGCTGACGAAAATTGTTGGCGAAGCGAAGGTAGGAGACGAAACTCTGCGATTCGAGTCGGGGCAGATCTTGATTGCGACGACGATAACGCCCCCCTTCTCTGTCGATGCCGAAGGGCAAGATGACGTTACCAAGTGGCCTCGTGGAACCATTTTTCCCGCGCCGGTTTTGATCGAACGGCAGGAGGGATTTAACGACGAGATCGTCTTGGAGATGACATCCAAACAGGGCCGGCACCGACAAGGGATCAGAGGGCCGGAATTGGTCGTGCCGCCGAGTGCGAAACGAATTTTGTATCCAGTTACCCTCCCCGAATGGCTCGAGACGACGCGGACGTCGCGAATGGTCGTCAACGGCGTGGCGAAGGTCAAGGATCCACAAGGCAATATCCGGTATTCGGTGAGCAAGCAAAAGACGCGGATGGGATTCTTGCCAACCGGGGCACTCTTGAAGCTCGCTGCCGACGTTGCCGAGTTCTCCGTCGATGCTGGTCAACCAATTTCCGTTCCGCTTTCAATAAGTCGCAACAGCCTGTTGGTCGAACCCGCACGTATCGAATTGATGAGCAACGGTGGAGTATCGAAGTTGTTTTCAGCAGAGGCAGTAACTGTTGATTCAGAGCAAACTCAGTTCAGCTTTTCGATCGAGCCAGCGGTTGAAGTTCCCGCCGGAGAATACGAGCTGCTTATTCGTGCAACGGTTATGCAAAGCGGCACGTTACCGGTGGTAGCCGAGACGAAGGTACTCCTCCTGTTCTCGTCCGCCGGCGAATAGAGATTCAATCGCAAGCAGTCGTCCTTTCAGTCAGTCAGTTGAGCTTCACAGATGCCTAGAATTACCGCGATCGAGACGACGATTCCTGCGGGGATAATGCCCAATCTTATCCTGCTTCGCATTCATACGGACGACGGGCAGATCGGATGTGGTGAGACGTATTACACTCCCCATGCGATTGATGCGTTGATCCACGATTGGATGGCGGAGCGGCTGCTTGGAGCGGAAGCGACAGACATCGAATCGCACTGGCGATTTCTTTACGAACGCTGCACGGCGTTCGGTACTCCCGGTGCTGAAATGCGAGCGCTGTCGGCGATCGATGTAGCTCTTTGGGATATTCTCGGTCAGGTTTGCGAAAAGCCCGTCTGGCAATTGCTAGGTGGTGCAACGCAGTCGTCCGTTCGCATCTACAACACGTGCGGCGGGCCCGGATACGGTGCCATTAAGAATGTCGGCGGCAAGCAAGCGGAACATCCGACACATCCAGGTTGGCCTGGCTACGGAGACGAAGGGCAGCCGGGGCCGCTGCAGGACAACTGGTCCTCCATTCACGCTGCCGGCGATCTCGCTGAGGAACTGGTTGCCGAAAACGTCGTGGGAATGAAAGTTTGGCCGTTCGATCGGTATGTTCATCGCGATGGCGGACTTTATCTGTCAGCAGGAGATATCGACGAGGGGATGCGGCCGCTCCGCGAAATCCGCGAACGCGTTGGGGACAAAATCGAAATCATGATCGAAGGTCATGCTTTTTTTCAGCTGCCTGCCGCTTTGCGTTTGGCCGAGGCTCTTAAGGAAATTCGCCCGCTGTGGCTCGAAGATATCCTGCGAGTCGATAATGTCGAGACGTTAGCCGATTTTCGTCGGCAGTCGGGAATGCCGATCGCCGCTACGGAAATGTTGTTGGGGCGAGCGTCGTATCTCGCCTTGTTGCAGGCGAAGGCGGTCGACTACGTGATGGTCGATCCAACTTGGGCCGGCGGCATCAGTGAGACTCGCCGCATCATCGATCTCGCTCAAGCGTTCAATGTTCCTGCGACGATGCACGATTGTACCGGGCCACTTACTATGTTCGCTGGACTGCACTGTGCTGCCGCGTCGGCCAATGTCGTATTTCAGGAAACCGTGCGAGCTCATATTCGCACTTTTTACGAGCGGTTAATCGATCGGCAGCCCCGCATCGAAAACGGGCGACTTCAGTTGCCGACCGATCCCGGACTCGGCACCAGCCTGTTGCCGGACCTGTTTCAACCGGGGAAGGACAACTACCGCCGCAGTTCGTCTCGATGACTATTAGAGTAATTCATTGAACATCGCGCGGACGAGTGAGTATCGAGCGAATGATGCCAACCAATATTAGATATCGAATCATCGGTACGACGACGCTGGCGGCGGTAATGCTG
>JBLHLE010000805.1:0-4295 GCA_047620805.1 Pirellulaceae bacterium | reverse complement strand
GGAGGGCGTCGTCGTTTTCGGTAACTTTTCAACGATCGGAAGAGAGCTCACGACTCGGCTCCTTCTGCGTTGCCATGTCCTTCTGCGTTGCCATGTCCTTCTGCGTTGCCATGTCCTTCTGCGTTGTGGGGCAATATAGTTCGCTGTTTAGCTTTGAGACGATGACTTACTTCATCTCGCGTAAGAAAACCCCAGTTCAACGCCTCGTCTTGTTCGTAGTTCTTACCCAGCGTCAAAGCGGTCGCTGCCTTGGCGAACTCATATCCCAGATAGAAGGCGTGCGAAGCATCGATGTTTTTGGGTTGAGTTTCCAGCAATCGATCGAAGAGCGAAAAGGGGTCCACGTCGGATAGGTGTAGCTGCCGAGTCAAAATGTGGACTAAGTTTTGTTCCGCAAAGATGCGATAGCTGTTGTCCTTAATCTCATTCGCCAATTGTTGCAGCCGCTCGTCACCGTGAACATTTACCTGAGGATCTCTCAGCATCACCAAATTTGGTTCGAGGTGTTTGGGTGGGATCCCCTTGTCGACGGCAAAGTGAACGAGACGTCGAGCCAGATCGCATTCGCGAACGGCCGTCTGTGCCCAGGGAATGACTTGAGTGGTAAGCACGCTGTTGATTTTCAGTTCCTGACAAATGCCCAGCAGCAGAACATTGATCGCAGCGGAATCGGCGTCCGTCAATTCGCTGATGTTGCCGATGCCCATCATCATCGCCGCATCTGGATATTTCTTCCTGACATCGATATAGCGACCGATACTGGCCGCGAAACCACAGCCCAGCGGCTCTAAGATCGGATCGATTCGAAAGGGAACGCCTTGCGTGTGAAGCGAATCCAAGGTCGCATCGAGTCCTGCGAGCGTCGCGGGGTCATCCGGTATCGCGACAACTTCAATTCCCCATTCGCCCGCCTGGGCAACATTCGACGAGTTTACGGAGAGCACCAGTTCGGCACCAGCGTTAGCCGCTGCCGCTATCTCGAGCGGGTTGAGACTGTCGATCGATACGCGATGGCCCTCTTGTTTTAACGCCGCTACGCATTCGGCGACGCCGTTCCAGGCATCGCCCGGTTCGCAACCGACGTCGATGATGTCTGCTCCGGCCTCTGCGAGTTGGCGAGCGTGTTGAACTAATTCGTCCAGCCTAAATCGCGGCGCGTGATTGATCTCCGCAATGATTTCGATTGTGTAATTGCCGTAGTCGCGAATGCCGGTTACGTGTTGGCCGAATTGCCGCGGCAATTGTCGCAGGTCCTTGGGTCCAAAATGAATCGGCAGACCGAATTGTTCACCTAACGCCGCTGTATCGCCGTGGCAATAGCCAGGCAGGACGACTTGTGTCGCGGCGGCTGGGACGCAAATGTGACGCGCAATCCAGTTCGGTGTCATTAGCGCCGCGACGGTAATCGGCAAGACGTCAATGCTATAGTCGAAGCCTAGGTCAGCGGCCAGCGATTCGACGACTTCGCGCAGCGCCGACGCTGCCAGCTTGCCGGTAACGAAGTGTATATGCTGGCCTTGGTAATCGTGCATGAGGTCTTAATAATATGGAAGTCGGACTCAAACGTCCTGTTGGTATCGAAAGCCGCCGTTAACCGCGAGGACCTGGCCAGTAATGAACGCCGCGTTTGGCGAGGCCAGAAAAGTGGCCGCGTTGGCTACGTCTGCGGGCGTTCCCCAGCGCTGCAGGAGGCACTCGCGGGTCGCCCGTTTTTGCCAATAAGCGGAGGCGTCATCTCCCCACTTTGTTTTGATCCAACCCGGCGCGATACAGTTAACTCGAACTTGCGGGGCGAGCGACTGGGCCAGACTCAGTGAGAACGACATGATCGCCCCCTTGGTGGCGGCAAACATCTCACCGCTGTCTCCGGCCATGCCTTGCCGCGCTTGATCCCAGCCAATGTTAATGATTGAGCCAGATCCGCGAAGTTTCATCTGGTCGCCGATTCGACGCGAAAGATCCATCGTCGCTGTCACATCCGCTTGCAATAAATACTGTAACTTGTCGTTGAAGGATAAGTCTGCAGCGGAACCGGTAAGTACGTCGCCACCAGCGTTGTTAATCCAGATATCGACTCCGTTATTCCAACTCCAAGCCTGTTTCGCAAAGGAGGCTCTGTCTGCCTCCACAGTCATGTCGGCCAGAATGAAGTGCGATTTTGTTCCGATCGATTGGACTTGTTCGCAAACGTCGTTGGCTCCCCGGCTATTCTGCCTCGCGTGGACGAGGACATCCGCGCCGGCATTGGCCATTGCGAGCGCGATTGCGCGGCCAATTCCACTCGACGAACCAGTGACAACTGCAGTGAGCTTGTTCAATGAATTTGTTGTGGAGGCAGGGGCCATGGTGAATTCAGTCGAGAAATCTAGAGGCGAGGATACGGCAAGTACCGCGAACCCTTCGTTTTAACGCCGTTTCTTGCCCTCAACAACCACTTAAATGACCCGATTGAGCTCGAATGGGACAACAGTCTAACCCCACCGTTCGATGCATTCAGTACAAATGGCAAGCTTTTACAGTCCACCGGGTCAAAATGTCGATAGCTACGAGTACCCACCGTCATCCATTGTTTGAGAAAGTCGCGGGACATGGACGCCCAACAATTCAAAAAGCAACTGCCCAAGGCGGCCTTCGCCTTTCGTGGATACAATGTCACGAATATCGGACGCTCCGCAGAAATGTTGGAGCACGAAGTTTACGGCCCGACGGTTCGCCGCTGGTTGGACGAAGCATCTGCGGCAGCTTCCGAAATTTTGGGCCGCGATATCAATTTGGTCGACCGGGTTGCCGACAATCGCGAAACCGATCTGAGTACTTATTCCGACGCCATTGCTTTAATCGTTGGAATGGAATTGGCACAGATTGAGATACTCGAAAGTCGATTCGATATTTCAATTTCCGACGCTCGGATTGCGATGGGATATAGTCTTGGCGAGATCACCGCGCTAGTGGCCGCGAAGGTAATTTCACTCAATGACGCCTTGCGAGTCCCTTTGTCTCTGTCAGACGATTGTGTCGCGCTCGCTAGTGGCGTGGTACTGGCCGCGTTGTTTTCCAAGTCCAACGAGCTGCCGTTGGGTACTGTGCGACGTCTGTGTATCGAGGTGAATTCGGAAGGCAAAGGGGTGATGGGAATCTCGGCCTACTTGTCTCCCAACTCTGTGTTGTTAATGGGCCAACAGGATACGCTCGACCGCTTCAAAGCGAGGATGAACAACGCGTTTGAGTTTCGAGTTCACTTGAGAAAGAACGACAATAAGTGGCCGCCGCTACATACACCGATTGTCTGGGAACGTCAGATACCCAATCGAGCGGCCGTGCTTATGCACACTCTCAAGGGCGGATTTGTGAAGCCGACCCCTCCTATTCTCTCGCTGGTCACGGGAAAGGTCAGCTACAACGACTATAACGCTCGCGAAATTCTGCACCACTGGACCGACAGTCCACAACGACTTTGGGACGCAGTTTACGAGACTTTATCGATGGGTATCGAGACCGTCATCCACGTCGGCCCCCAACCCAACATTATGCCCGCGACCTACCGCCGACTCTGCGACAATGTCGAATCGCAGACTCGCGGGCGGATCGGCATGCGAGCTCTTGCACAAATCGTCTCGCGGCCGTGGCTAAAGAGATTGCTCCCCGAGCGAACTGCGCTGCTCCGAGCTCCTTTGGTCAAGCAAGTTATTTTGGAAGACTGGCTGCTCGACCAAAAGGTATAGCCGAGCAAATGTCGTAGTCAAACAAATGTCGTAGTCAAACAAAGCGTAGCGAAACCTTGATGACGATTCTCGCGGGCCGGTAATCAAAGCGTTCTCGAGTGCCGTTGTTTCGCCTTTGCTAACAAGTTAGACATCATCTTTTGTACGCGTTGATCGGGTCCGTGAGGTCGGCTCCAATGGGACCAAGGAATGATGTGACCGGGCGGTGACGAAAGTCCTTGGGACCAAAAGATGGTCGACGCGTTAAATACGAAGTTCGCTTTGGGGCCCGGGTAGATTGTCGCGGCGTAACGTCCTTCCCGGGTACCGCCTGCCCACACGGAACCCTGAGCGAGTACCTCGAGCCCGTCGCGTTTCAGGTCCGGCTCTCCGTGATGCTCCCAACCAACAAGCCCTGGAATACTTTCACCGTTACGCAATCCCGTGCCATCGAAGAGCCAATGGTTGGGGTGTGTTCGGGTCCAATCGCCGCCGCCGTTGAAGGGCACGACACTACGAGCACCGATGATATTGCGTTCGTCCGGTCCCTTGGTAGTCAAACCGGCAAACAACGTGGCGTATGATTCGATTTCA
>JBLHLE010000804.1:0-4295 GCA_047620805.1 Pirellulaceae bacterium | reverse complement strand
TGTAACCGTGTGTCTCGGTGGGTTAGTGTCGCTTAAACGCGGTAGAACGTAGTCAAAGGCCGAACACGTACTGGCCGCCCAATTACTCGGACTTTTCCTCCGCATCTGCATCCGGCTCGGTCATTCCCATTTTCTCCAAGGCGACTTGTTTGATCATTTTCAGGTCGAGTTTGCCGGAGCCTAGGATAGGCAGTTTGTCGACTTGGATGAATGAGTCTTTTGAGGGAATGAAGATATTGGGTAGACCCGCCTCTTGAAGTCCTTTGATTAGTTCTTCGGGCGTTTCGTTGATTGCCAAGTGCAGGACGATCAGTTGTTCGCCTTTTTTCACGTTCGGCACTGCGGTGACAGCGGCTTTTAGTTCCTCGTTGTCTACTTCGCCGCCAATGATCTGATTCAATATCTCTTCGATTTGAATGTGCGGAATCATTTCGCCACCGATTTTTGAAAAGCGGCTTTGTCGTCCAGTGATTTGGATAAAGCCATCGGCGTCGATCAAGGCGATGTCGCCTGTAACGTACCAACCGTCTTTGATGGCTTCTGCGGTGAGATCTTCCCGCTTGTAGTAGCCTTTCATGACGTTCGGACCTTTGATCAACAGCATGCCGGATTCGCCAACGGCAAGGTCTTCAAAGGTGTCGGGGTCGACGATTCGCGCCGAAACACCTGGAACCGGACGCCCAACCGTTCCCTCTTTGCAGTCGACTTGATCCTTGTCGGAACGCGAAAGCGGAATATTCACCGAAGCCAGCGGCGACAGTTCAGTCGTCCCATAGCCCTCGACTGGCCGTATTCCGAATTTCTTTTCAAATGCGTCAGCGACGTCAGCGGGCAGTTTTTCAGCTCCAGTGACCACAACGTCTAGTTTCTTAAAGTCCTCCGCGTCGCAACGACGGGTATAGGTCCGCAGGAAGGTAGGGGTCGCCAACAGCACGGTTCCGTTGTTCTTGCGACACAGTTTGCCAACTTGCTTTCCATCGAGCGGGCTAAAGTGATAGGCCGCGCGGACATCCAAAGCGAGCATCGTCCACAAAGTGACGGTGTATCCCATCGAATGGAAGAACGGCAAAATTCCAACGACCGTGTCGTCGTAGGTCAGGCGAATTATTTGGTTGATTGCATCGACGTTCGACATCACGTTGGAGTATGTCAACATCACGCCTTTGGGAGTGCCTGTGGATCCCGATGTAAAGATCAAAGTCAGAATGTCGTCGTGCTTGACTTTGTGCAACTGCAGTTGACTTTCCAGCATTGCAGCGGGAAGGACGTAGGCTTGGAAGGCGCAGCTGACCTTATCCATCAGCGTGGGTTTGTCTTTGAAATCTTCCAATAAAATGACTTTGGCATTCAGGTCGAAGTCCATCTTTTCCATGAACTTCCTGCTGGTCAGCACCGTCTTGATTCCGGCATGTTCGATACAGGCATTCATCACTTCGGATGAAACCGTGTAGTTCAAATTCACTGCGACGCGACGATCGAGCGCGAGTGCGGCATTCGTGACGACTCCACCGAGCGACGGCGGCAGCAGGACACCCACGAACTGTTCATCGTCTCCGATCGCATGCCGATTGATGAGCCGGCGGAGGACGAGCGCGCGGGTCAGCAGTTCGCCGCCCTTGAGTTGTGCGCCGGTGGAGTCGGTAGCTTTGACGCCGCGTTTGCGTTTCTTGCACTGGCGAATGAACTGGCGAGTGATAATGGGCATGCGATCAGCGCGCTGTTCCACGGCATCGGCTCCTAACTGTTGAACGGCATTTCTAACGACGTGTTGATCTTTCGGAGTTGGAATCGCTTCTCCAAAATGAATGGATACTGGATACGGTAGTTTGCGGGGCCATTTCCAGAAAAATTTCCCGCCTTCAAAGCTAAATATACTACCCCATAGTTCGTCGAGGTAGACGGGAATCACAGGCGCGTCCGTCCCTTTCAAGATCTTCATCATGCCAGGTTTGAAGGTCTTCAATTGGCCACTGCGAGTAATGCCTCCCTCCGGGAAAATGCAAACGAGCTCGCCATTCTGCAAAGCTTGCCGAGCCGTCTTCAACGCTTTGGCGATTAGCTTCGGCCTCGGACCAATCATGATTGCTCCGAACAAGTCGGCCATCCATATAAACCATTTGTTTTTGAAGTTTCCGGAGAATACGACCATGCGAACCGGACGAGAACTGACAAGCAGTAGCAAAATTCCGTCTAGCCAAGAGACGTGGTTCGGAACCAACAACGCGCCGCCATGCGCCGGTATATTCTCGATGCCGTACAACTTCACCCGATAGATCGTATTCGTGGCCAGCCAAACGATGAATCGGATCGTCGCTTGCGGAAGAAGCCAGATGATATAAATGAACACTGGGATTGTAAGTAGTCCACTGATGAAGAATATGTGGGCGGCTGTCAGCAGGGGCAATGAGGATGCTTGAGTGATCACGGAACTCACTGTAGCTAGTGAGTTTTTAAATCGTTCTTCGTAGTCTTTCGAGTCAACAAACCCGTCGCTGTTTAGTGTTTCCTTGGTTTCAATCCATAGGAGGTGGGCCAGGACCGACTCGCGTTCGTTTGCTTCAACGTCCTTCAGGTAGTTTTCAATTCGCGGCTTCTCTCCGCTGCGAATCGAACGAGTGAATTTGCTTTCTAACTCTCGGATATCGCGGCTGTGAACATGATTGATGTTCGCCACGTTGTCTCGCGAACCTTCGTGGAAAGGTAGCCTCGCTGCATAGTAGAACAACGATGCGATGAGGACTCCGGTGAAAACCAGGAAGTTGGTAGCCGCTAGAATAGATCCTCGCGATTTGGGATCACTGTTGTGCTGCATGTACGATTCCAAAGGAATAGAGAACAGACCAGCGCTTGTCCCTAATGCCAGTAATAAAAAGCATGCCCACGCGAACGTGAATGTTTGCACCTCGTGTGCGTCGACGATCGCACCCTGTGCCGTGAAGAGCAGCATGGAGCTCAAAGCTACTCCGAAAGCGCCTAACGGCAACAGTCCCAGTTCGACTCTTCCTGCGGACCACAGCCCAGCTAGTATGCTACCGATCCCTACGCCAACCACCAGGCTAACTAGTAGCGGTGACTTCGTCGTTTCCTTTAGCGCGCCACCTTCGAACGCGAACTGATCGATATTCAAATTAGCCAGCGTGCCGATCGACCAGAAGAAAACGATGCCCAGCGCGACTCGGAATAACGCTCGATTCGAGGCCAGTAGACGAAGGTCGTATATCGTTTGTGAAACTGCGTTCCAAGGAAACGGACGCTTTGGGTTAGCGGCAGGCATCGAGCGGATCATCAGGCTGAAAAGCCAACCGACCACCGCAACTCCAATTAATACATAAGCCGACATCGCCCATTCTTTGCCCCGGTCGCCGGTTGCCTCGGAAAGCCAACTTCCGACTACAGCCCCGACGATTGTCGAACCGACGGTCGCCAAACCAAACATACTGTTCGCTGCCGAGATGCGAGTCGGCTTGAGTAGCTCCGGGATGATGCCCAGTTTCGAGGGTGAGAATAGAGCGCTTTGAGCACCCATAAGTGCAACTACCGTCAGCAGCAGCCAAAATTGCTCCGTTGCAATGGCAACAATTCCCAATGCCATGATGAAAATTTCGGCGACTTTGCAGCCTACAATCACGGTGCGTTTGCTAAATCGATCGGCGAGATATCCCGCTGGCGCAGCAACGAGAAGATAGGGCAGCACGAAACAGACTGTGCCTGCCATCAGAATCATGCTGTGGTGTTGCGGCTCCACGTAGTCCTTGCCGATCCCGATTGCGAGCCAGCGAAAGATGTTATCGTTTGTCGCCGTCAGTGTTTGCGTTAAAAGCAGGCCGAGGAAACTGGGCGCCGTCAGCTTGTCAGACGAGATATCAGCGTTGGCTTCCGCGGTTAATTTCGACATGTATATTATCCCTCGTTGGTCCGACGAATCAGTCATCAGACAAATCTGTATTGCAACCATCCAATGTTCGTGGGTACAGTTTGCCCCAATTGTCCATTCCGCGTCAACTTGGGAGTTAAAACATGAACCGACTCGGTTGCTTTCTATCGGGAATAATTGTGGGAGCTTTTGCGATCTTCTTCGCCATGAGTTACCACGTCGTCAACGCACATGACGGCATGCACGCCGTCCCGAAGGTTTCGGCCAAGTTTTCGGATATTTACGTGGACATTCGACATTTTGGGATCGAGGAATGGGACGATCATCGCGCCTTGGCACTGGCTATTTACCAAGCCGACAAAGCCTATTTATTGCAAGACTCCGCCACGGAAGGATTTCGGCAAACAATTGGCAATGTTTT
>JBLHLE010000803.1:0-4296 GCA_047620805.1 Pirellulaceae bacterium | reverse complement strand
AAACAACGCGAGCCCGGCAATCGACAATTTGTTCCGCCCTTCCAAACAGTCGGCCACCCAGCAGCGGCGACTGATGGACTTGGTGCAAACATCGAACCGTCAGCACCAACGGCGATACACCGACGAAACCGATCTGACAGCGAGGATCGAAGCCTTCGAGTTGGCTTTTCGCATGCAGATGTCCGCGCCGGAGGTACTCGACGTCGAGCAAGAAACGCAAGTGACCCAGAAGGCATATGGACTGGACAATAAGAAGTGCGCGCACTTTGGACGGCAATGTCTCATGGCTCGTCGGATGGTTGAACGAGGCGTACGGTTCATTCAGATTTACAGCGGGGGTACGGGGGACGCGGAGAGCTGGGACGGGCATAAAGACATTCGCAAGAATCATTCGGCCTTAGCGGGCGAAGTCGATCAGCCCATCGCCGCTCTGTTGGCGGACTTGAAGCAGCGCGGGCTGCTCGATTCGACGCTGGTGATTTGCGGTGGCGAGTTCGGTCGAACGTCAGACTCACAAGAGTCAAAAGGCCGCGATCACAATCCAAACGCCTTCACCACCTGGTTTGCCGGCGGCGGAATGAAAGGCGGCGTCCACTTCGGCATGACCGACGAATTCGGATATAAGACGATCGAGAATTCTACCAGCGTCCACGACATTCACGCGACGATGCTGCATCTTTTGGGAATGGACCACGAGCGTCTCACTTATCGCTTCAACGGCCGTGATTACCGACTCACCGACGTGTCGGGCGAGATCGTCAGCGAGATCATCGCCTGACGCCGAAAGCGGGAAGGACGAGAGCGGGAAGGACGAGAGCGGGAAGGACGAGAGCGGGAAGGACGAGAGCGGTATAGGCCCAACCGATCGCAAACCCGGTTAACAATATGACTTCGAAACAATCTATCCACGGCGACACAAATTCGCCACACAACTTCGCAACAAAACTTCGCCACACAACTTCGCAACAAAACTTCGCAACAAAACTTCGCCACAAAACTTCGCCACACAACTTCGCAACAAAACTTCGCAACAAAACTTCGCAACAAAACTTCGCACCCCATATCGGAGGAACTCGTACATGTCTTGTGATTCTCAGCCCGCAGCGCGTTGGGCCATTGGACGATTGACTTCGTTCGCCATTTTGACTTCGTTCGCTGTCCTGACTGCGGCCTCCGCGGAAGATCATTGGCCTCGGTTTCGCGGACCCAACGGCAGCGGGCTCAGCGACGCCACCACCGTCCCGGTCGAGTGGACGGAAGCCGACTACAATTGGAAAATCAAACTCCCCGGCACTGGGCATTCATCGCCGGTCATTTGGCGGGACCGGCTCTTCGTCACGTGCTCGGATCAGAAAACTGCCACGCGAATGCTGGTCTGTCTGGATGCACACCAAGGCAAAGTATTGTGGCAACGAGACTTCCCGGCCAAGGTTCATTCGCAGCACCAATACAACAACTTTGCGTCGACGACACCAGCCGTCGATGCGGAGCACGTTTATATGCTGTGGGCCACACCCGCCGAGGTCACATTGCTGGCCGTCGATCACACGGGCAAAGATGTTTGGCGGCGCGGGCTTGGCGGTTTCGACAGCATGCACGGTATCGGTACGTCGCCGATCGTAGTTGGCGATCTCGTCGTGTTGGGGAACGACCAGCAAGGCAAGGCATCGTTAATCGCAGTCGACCGCAGCAGCGGCAAGACTCGCTGGCAGATCGATCGCAAGAGCGGACTGGTACCGGCTTCGACACCCTGCTTACACGATGACGGTCAGCGGGGTCCGCGGCTGATTTTTACCAGCACGTCGCATGGGATCACAGCCGTCGATCCGGCCAAGGGGACCGTCGATTGGCAGCTCGAAAAAGTGTTTCTTGATCGGTGTGTCGGTTCTCCGATTTCCGTGGACGGCCTCGTCGTTGCTTCCTACGGTTTCGGCACAAAGGGTACGCGGATGCTTGGCGTACGACCGCTGGCCGAAGCGGCCGAGCCGGAAATCGTGATCGATATGACGGAGACCGTGCCACTGACCTGTACGCCAATCGCCTACCGGGGCCTCCTCTTCTGCTGGACGGATGACGGTCGCATCACGTGCCTGCGACTGTCCAACGGCGAAGTGGTTTGGCGGGACAAGCTCTCGGCACGATTTTTCGGTTCGCCGGTTTGCGTGAACGGCCGATTATATTGCCTGTCGGTGGACGGCGAAGTCTTCGTGCTTGCCGCCGGTGACAAGTTCAATCTGCTGGCTCGCAATCCGTTGGGAGAGCTGAGCTACGCGACGCCGGCCATAGCATTCGGCCGAATGTACCTCCGCACCAGCACACAGTTGATATCGATCGGCGGAAAATGATATCAAGATATTCGTAGATACCCCACTGGAATGAAAATGCGTAGTTGTATTGTCGCGCTGACTTTCAACTCGCAGATCGCCCTTGTGGGTCGGACTAAATCTCAGACAGTCTCTCATTGGAATCGCCAAAGCTATCGAGTTGGACGCCCATCTTGTCCATCATGGATAAATAGACACCGGCCGTAAACGGATCATCTGCTCGCTTAGGTCTAGCCATCCGAAGAGTATATCACACCACCGATTACCATGTAATATACGCCTCAGTCAAATCAAAGAGTCCTGGCCCCTTTTTACTTCCCGGCGACAATCGCAAATCTGAAACACCAGCTGAATACCAGACATCCCCCACATGATCTTATCATCTTCAGGCGGTTTTTGAATTGCGATCGCACGCAACGCGTCCACGCAATGACTTGAGCTTCGGCTCGTACCTCGCGAAGTCAAATCCTTAATTGTTATCCACCGCTATTTTGGTTTTCGATTCTCTCGTTGCCCAATGACTGCGACTATAACTAACGAAGTGGGTGAGTTCATTTCGTAGTAGATGTTATACGGGAATGTGCTGCACACCTTGCGATAGTATCCATCGACAACAACGTGGGAGCCTGCATGAATTACGAGCGAATCAATATCAGCAAATACACTCGACCTGAAATAATCTCCGACGCCCAGGGATTGAGACTCGTAAAACCAGTACCCGTGTCCAATATCTTTCTCGGCATCGGACGAAATCTCAATTATCATTGCCTAGCTCATTCAAGCGTCGCTTGGCATCGTCCCATGATGAAAGCGTTGCCTCGCCAGACTCAAGCCGGTGTTTACGTTCAGCGAGTAGTTGGCGGTGCCACTCGGGCGTAGGAAGATCGGGCGCGTCGCGCAAACTCGCCCAGACGGTCTCCATAATCTTGAGTTTTTCGGCAGTAGACATTGAATTAAGCGGAAGTTCGGTTGACATTTTCTACCTCGTATTTTGCGTCAAAACCATTGTACCAAATGTATGAGACGTAGAAAACGCTGAAAAACAGCACTCTTCGTCACCGCGAAGGTGCGTTCTCCCGTGCAATTTTTGGTTCTGCGCTTTTTCAAGATAAAGGTTCAGAACGCCACTCTCAGGGCGACAACCGTTCGTATCATCCCAATCTTCACTGATAGATTCCGTTTCGGTAAATGGACCGAAGTGGATTGCCTCTTCAGATAGTGGAGCGTCAATTGATTCCAGTTGAATCGCAGATCGCTCCACGTAGTCGCCAGCACTACGATTGCTCCAGCCGCCGAAGCGACGCACCTTGGTATAGCCTTTGGGCAGGATGTGAAGTGACCAGCGACGCGTGAACTCTTCGATCGGTAATGTAATCGGGATTTGTGCGCGGTCACCACCGATTATTTTTCCTTCCCTCGCCCAAAACGTTACTTCGGGAACAATCAAAGGGGGGAACAATCAAAGGGGGGAACAATCAAAGGGGGGGACAATCAAAGGGGGGAACAATCAAAGGGGGGAACAATCAAAGGGGTCGGAAGGAGTTTCGCCAGCAAGCGTGGAGATATAGTCAAGTTGACTCATCTCTCTCAAACGCAAAGTCGATGACGACATTTCGCTGAAGCTTCGTAAGGTTGCTTCACTATCCCCGCCAGATTGCCGCAATATTGGCTTGGAAACAAAAAGGGTCCGGCCTCTTTTAATTGCCCGAGGGGTGTATTTGCATGGTATTTGGGGTGTGATATACTTCTCGTATGGCTAGATCAAAGCGAGCAGATGTAGCGGGATCGATTTACCATGCCCTCAATCGAGGAAACGGTCGCGCCTTGAAGTTTCAAAAAGATGAAAACTTTGAGGCTTTTGAGCGGATACTCGGTGAAGGACTGGAACTGTACGATGTCGAGTTGTTCGCTTTGCACCTGATGCCGAATCATTGGCACATGGTTTTGCGGCCTTTGGTTGATGGTGAAATGG
>JBLHLE010000802.1:0-4306 GCA_047620805.1 Pirellulaceae bacterium | reverse complement strand
GCCTTGCAGTCCTGGATCGGCGCCTGCGGAGACGTCAATATTGCCGCCAAGGGCCAGTGTTCCGCCTGTTAAGACGACCAAATCGCCGCCCGTGTTGCCAAGTCCCTCATCGGTTTGAACCGACAAGGTCGCGTCGGCGCCACCATCGGGGTTTACCACAACGCGTGGGAAATTCGCAATCAAGTTGGGGTTGTCTGACGAGAAGACAACGGTGCCTTCGTTGACGTTGATCGGATTGCCAGCACCGCCGCCATTAGACACGTCACCCAAGACAAGCGATGTTCCGTTGGTACCGTGGAGGCTATTTGCACCGCCGTCATTCAAATTTGTTTGTTGGAAAGAAATACTGCCACTGGCGTCCGTCTTGTCGGCATTGATAGTTGCGCCGGCTGCCGCGCCGGAGTCGAGGGTCAGTGAGTTAAAGCTTGCCGCGATAACGCTGGCGCCGAGTTTGACTGTGCCGGTGGCAGCGGTTCCATTGGTGCCGATGGTGATATCGTTGGGCAAGACTGCTGAGACGCCAGCGGCGAGGTTGCCGTTGCCATCAATTTTGTGACTCCAGAGTCCGGCTTGAGCTGGATCGCTTGGCTTGATGATCTGTTCAGAGCCACCGGGACGCGTGAAGCGGAAGTCCGCTCGCGAACCGCCACCACCTTCGCGATGGGTGAAAGCCACCAGGTAACTTCCGGCCGCTAAAGTGACCTGCTTGTTGCCGGTATTTTCCCACGAAAGCTGTTCACCTCGGTTGTCACCAAGCCCGGCGGTAGTGGATTCAAATACGCCGTTTTGGTTCAGGTCGATCCAGTGACCTGCGCGGTCGTCATCGCCTGCATTGCGTAAGCCCCAGACTCCAGCGTCTGCGGCGCTGACATTCAGGAAACCGACGAACAGATTACTGTAATTGTCGTTCTGATCGATGACTCTACCGTCGCCGCTGGCGTCATCTAAGATTGTCGCGTTGACGGCACGGAAATCAGCGTCATTATTAAAGTCGAGTCCGCGGTTACCAGGTCCGTCTGTCAGCAGGCCGGCCCCTTCAAAATTGAGGAAGGTAAGCGGGTTTCCGCCTCCCATCATGCCGCCGTTGTTATTCAGGTCCAAGGTTGTGTTGTCGTTGTTACGGTGATAACCGTAATGGCCCAACGCATCGGGGGTGACGGTGAGACCTCCGCTGGAAGCAACCTCCAATGTTCCGCCATCGATCGAGACCGCGGCGCTACCCAAGGCAAAATTGTTGGCCCCGTCGATATGCGCAAACAGCGTCCCGCCGTTAATCGCAACATTGGCGCTCGAAATAAGCGGGTTACTCGTATCGCTAAGTCGCAGTGTTCCAGCATCTAACGTGATTTGAATTCCGACGCCTTGCAGCTGAGCGGAGATTTCATTGTTTCCAGCTGTTTGTGTAACCGCGTCCGCCTGGAGCGTTCCATTTTGAATGACGTAATCACCGGATTCGAGTTGAATCGTTCCGACAAATGTCGTTCCGGCTGGGACGATGACCGCTCCTTGATCCAGACCCGCGAATCGAGCGATATCGTTGGCATCGGGAACTGTATTGCCGACCCAGTTAGATGCATCATTCCAGCTTGAGCCATCGCCTGTACCGTCCCACTCGTAACTGTCTACCACCCCGCCGACGTCGAGAGTGAGGGACGTGGATGCGGTGTTGGAATCGGCTAGTCCGTCGTTAAACGTCCAATCAAATGTTCGACTGGGTAGACTTGCGCCAACACCGCTCTCGAAAGTGATGCTTTGTAGAAAAGATTCCACGAGCGTATCGGTCGCGTTCGTGTTGAAAGTGGCAACGTAGTCAACGCCGCTGTTACCACCAACCGCACTGCCAATTCCGCCCAAGTTGCCCGTGATTACGTCACCAACTTCTGCAGGCGACGTGTTGGTTATTGTTAGTGTGCCGCCGGCGAAATTGGCGGGGTTGTCGTCATCTGTAATGGATACAGCAGTTCCGGTGTCGAGACCGACAGGCAGCGAAGCCGGAACACCGTAGGCCGCTAGATCGCCGTCTAGGTCGTTGATGACGGGGGATGCATTGGGATTGAGACCCGCCGTGTAGATGTCCTGCAGTTCCTGGTTGGTCAACGCGCGATCCCAAATGGCCACCTCGTCAATCAACCCCTCGAATGCGCCATTATTATCGTTGTTGCCGCGACCGATGTCGAGGTTTCCGTGCCGATTAAGGGCGGCGCCATTGCGTTGCGTGACTTGGACAACGTTGGTTGTTCCTTCTTCGCCGACGAGAATTTGTTGTTGACCACCCGAATAACGAAAGACAGCCATGTGCCACTCGTTCGCGGTGCTATATGGCGTTCCGCCACCGGATCCGAGATCATTGCCCCAGAACCCCATGTGCGCGTTGTTGTTTCGAACGCCGAAGTGAACACCATCTCTGTCATTTCCAAAGATGAACTTGTCGCCCGTGGAATTATTGTCCCGGCGGAACCATGCAAGGTACGTAAACTCTCCGCTACCGTCCTGCAAAGCGGCTGTATTGATCGGAATCTCGACTTCCGAGTTATCGAAATCGAGGGCCGTTCCGAACTGAAAGTTCAACGACGTTTGCCCGTATGCCACCACACTTGCCGCTGTCCCAACTCCAGCTAATGAGCCTTCGTTGGCGAGCGTACCTGAAGCTTCATCAAATCCAAAGTAGACTTCGGGATCCAAAGAGGTCACAGCTGTGTGAAGGGGCGAACCCACCACGGCCAACAGCTCGCGAGCTTCGAGCGGTTCCATGATCATTGCGCGAGTTGTACGAATTTTAGAAATCTTGTTGCGGTACTTACGTCGATTCTTTGAAGACATTATGAGCTCCTGAATTTCTCGTCAGACAATGACACTGGTTGTTTCAAATTTTGTAATGAATATATATGAAAGCTAGTTTTTAGGCGGATTGACCGACTCAAATCCAAAACTGAGTCCGCGGATGGGGACAGATGCGATCCGCGCGCAACCCCACAAAGCGACAATTTGCCGCGTGAGATTCTCTGACGCGTCGAACGTCATCAATGCGATTAGAATACAACTTTCTACTCCAAGAAAAGCTCTCATCAAGACCGAATAGATCCACAGAACTGTGTTCGGTTATGACGAGTATGCCTCTTCTCTTGGTTGTACCGATTGTATCGACACTAGCTCATAGTAAACAGAAAGGCTTTTAACTGCAATAAATCGGACAGGCTTTATGGTTGTTATTATCTAAATTACCAAACCTGAATTGGTTGAATTATTCGCATGCAAGTTGGTCACTCGTACTTTTGGCACGAAAAAACCGTGAGCCAAAGCGACTCACGGTCCTGCCGCCGAAACGGCATCTCGCGATTATTTGAACGGACTGTCGAGTCCTAACTCCCTTTATTCCAGTCGTTTAGTAGTTCCATTAGAGCTTGGTCTTGAGCTTCATTGTCGACATCTTCTAGCGCCAAGTCGTCAATAACCAAGTCGTCAATAACCAAGTCGTCAATAACCAAGTCGTCAATAAGTCGTTCGGCAATCGCGTTGCGGCCAGCGAATGCCGTTGGGTACTGAACTCCTTGGCCAAAGTTGTTTGAGAATCCCGTAAAATCAAACACGCTAACGCCGCCATCGCCATTCAGGTCGACGTACTGGGGGGGCGATTTCGCTGGGACTGCCAAACCAGTAGGAGAAAGAAGTGAAGTCAAAAACGCTGACGCCGCTGTCGCCATTCCAGTTGGCCTCGAGCTGATGAAAGTTGTTGGTCTTGTTGCCGCGGAAGATGTGTTCGTCGCCAGCTATCCCGTTGCCATCGCCATCGAGTGCGTTGCCATCGACGTCGGTAACTGTGGAATGGACGACTAATTCGTAAACACCGTCGTCCAAGTCGTCGGCCTCGAAGCTGATCGTTAGCAGGGTTCCAAGTATCGACAATTGACCGGCGTCGAGTGAGACGACAGTGTCGGTATCGTTTGCCGCGTTGATGCCCAAGTTGGTTAGGGTTAGATCCGAGGTGTCGACGCTAACTTCTTCGCTGAACTGGACTTGCAGGCTTCGGATCGTGCTGCGTTGCGTCTCCCAACTAGACGGTTGAGGGCCCTTGGCAAGGTCTGCGGGGTCGACTTGGGCAGTATTTATGCCAATTTCGACGACGGTCGGGGCGACGTTATCGTCGGCTGCATCATCGATTTCGACTTTCTCGATTTCCACATAAGTCACCAACTTTTTACCCGCGACTCGCACTTCATTTCCGTCGTCGACGGCGATGAGTCCAAGAGCTTGAACATTCAGTTGATCGCCTGGGGCCGCAGGGGCTACGGGGTTGCCACCGTCGACA
>JBLHLE010000801.1:0-4321 GCA_047620805.1 Pirellulaceae bacterium | reverse complement strand
GTACGTTGCTCAGCTGCTCTGGAGCAGTGATGGTGGCCACTCAATTCTGGCACGGGCACGGCGGAGGACTCTATATGGCTTGGTTCCTGCCTTTGGTCCTGTTGACGATTTTCCGGCCGAATCTAGAAGACCGCGTCGCGTTGACAGTGTTGGGAGAAGGCTGGACACCAAAATGGAAGCGACACGACTCAAAGGCCGCCTAGACGCGGATGCCACGTTGTCCCCGACTATTCTGCGCTTCGCGCAGATCGAGTCGGGCAACGGACTTTAGTCATTCCTGACGTTGATGATGCTGCATGCTTGGATGACGTTCAGACCAAGTTCCTCTGCACGCTGGATAAGCTCATCGCTTTCGCTGCCCGGGTTCAACCACAACTCATCGCAACCTTTGGCCGCGATGTCTTCAATTACCTTCATTCCAACTGCTGGCGGTAGGTAGACGCTGATTCGATCGAGATTCTCGCCCGGTACATCACCGATTGACTCGTAGACCGTCAATCCTTCGATGGTGCCTCCCTTGGGATTCACGGGATAGACTTCGTATCCTTGTTGCAGGTGGGCCCGCACCGATTGATTTCCGTATTTGGAGCGGTCGGAACTGGCACCGATGATTGCGACGGTTGGCACGATGAGTCTCTTTCAAAGTAGCAGGGGTAACAGGCGAAAGCCTAAGGGTATCGTCAACTAGCAGTTTTTTGAATTGGCCACTAGGACTTTGCTATTCATCTCGCCGCGGATTGACGCTGTTAATCCGTCCCGCTTCGATTGCGTACCAGCGCTGCCAAGCTTTTTCGTTGAATCCGAACGTCGTTCCGCCGCTGAGTTTGACGAGTGCGTAAAGGACTTCTTGGTTGGTGAGCTCGCGATGGATGACTTGAACCTTACTGCCCGTCGAAAGATTCGACGAGGGATTACCAATGGCCGTGCCGGCGCCATCTAATTGCGAAGAGAAGCTTGTCGAGATCGCATCATTCGATCCAGGCTTACCGATCGTTGTCGTGTGAGTTGTCACTAGGGCGTCGATGAGTGGCTCAATTGCTCGACTGTCGCCGATTTTTCGCAGTGCAATTCCAGCTCGGTTGATCTGTGGATTGACCGGAGATTCGAGAGCATCGACGTAGGCATCGGTAACTTCAGGGTGTTTGAGCCGTACTAAACGGATGACGGATTCGTGGAAAATCTCTTCGTCGGGATCGTTTAGGGAAATGTAGACGAGAACTTGTCTGCTTTGTGCGGTTTTGATTTCGCTAAGGGCGTCGATGTAGAGCAGTTTGACGGCGCGATAAGGTTCTTTGAAGAAGAGATTTACCAGCGCGGGCACGGCCACGGGATCGCGAACAGAGCGAATTTGTTCGGCGAGTTGCAGCGACTTCGTTTCAGCGAGCTCTTGCCGCCAATTGGACAATTGCGTGTGCCACTTCTTTTCGGCTTCGCGATGAAGCCGCTTTTCTTCCGCCAATTGCCGTTCTTGTTTCGTTCGCCATTGGCCGTCGTTGCGATCGTACCCTTCACTGTCCCGGAACTCCGCTTCGGTAAACCAGTTGCCACGCACGAACCGGTAGCCCAGTGCCCGCCGCGCTTTGCCGTGATTGGTATCGAGTTCAACAATTCGGCGAAGATGGTTTTGACGTTGTTCGGAAAGATGATTCAGTCGACACCATTCCGCAATTGCCCAGTGGTGGTCGACGACGTCAGTCCCTTTGGAAACGAACAGGTCGTATTGTTCAAGGAGATCATCGTTTCGAGTGATCCGGTCGATTTCGGTTCGTAGGATCTGAAGCCGGATGCCGTTCTCCGTTTTGATCTCGACGAAACGCTCGGAGTTGTCGGGGTTTAGCCACTTGCCGTTTAGTTGGCCACCATTGACGAGTTGAAATGTATCGGCGGCGAGGGGAGGAAGCGGACCCAAGGCAGTCAAAACGAAGAAAACGCGGCAGAGCACACGGACGGCCATTTGACGGACGGCCATTTGACGGACAGCCATATGACGGAGCGCCACTTGACTGTGGAAGGCGGCTGGCGGCGTTGATAGGGACGGAAAAGCTGTCATTGGGGGCGAATGGGACTCGTTGTGCCGTGGATCCTTTACTGTTTCTCTGCTGCTGTCAGTATGGGAGTTCGGCACCAATCGTGTCAAAGCGTATTGCTGCGATCGTTGTAAGTTGCTGTTTTGTAAAGAGATAGTATTGGCCATGTGGTTGTAAGTAAACACCGGCGACGGTCTTTGTAGCGGTGATTTGGCTTGGGAGGACTCAGCGGCATTGGCTAAGGTTCTCCGCCGGATTTTTCGATGACCAGTGATATCAGAACAACTTTTCACATCGCGACGGCGGCGAAGGAGCGAATCTGTGCGCAGGTTTATCGCTTTATTGATTATCGGTTTACTCGTAGCTGGCATCGGCTATACGGTCGTCAACTATCAATTCGAGCAGTTGGCAGACGGCTGGCGTATTACGCGCCGCACGCCTGTCTCCAACGACCCGTGGATCGGCGAATCACCGATTCCAGTGAGGACGGGCGAGACCATCAAGGTCGCCACGTTCAACATTCAAGTCTTCGGCCGAACTAAGTCTAGCAAGCCGCATGTCATGGACCTGTTGTCTCGTGTCGTTCGCGAATTCGATGTGGTGGCAATTCAAGAGATACGATCCCGCGACGACGATATTATCCCGAATTTTGTAGACAAGATTAACGAATCCGGTCGCCACTACGATTTTATCGTCGGCCAACGCGAGGGACGTACTAAAAGCAAAGAGCAGTACGCGTACATCTTCGACAGAGAGACGATCGAGGTCGATCGAAGTTCGGTATATTCAGTCCAAGATCCATCCAAGTTATTGCACCGGCCACCTTTGGTTTCGTTGTTCCGCGTTCGCGGCCCCGAACAGGATCAAGCTTTTACTTTCTCGCTGGTCAACGTTCATATCGATCCCGATGAAGTTGGGCACGAGATGGGCTACATGGACGACATTTTTCGTCGAGTCCGATCGGACGGTCGCGAAGAGGACGACGTTATCTTGTTGGGCGATTTTAATGCCGGTGATCAGCAGCTCGCCAGCTTGGCGACGAAGGCGGGAATGAATTGGGTCCTCCGCGACCACCCGACGAATGTGAAACGTACCCAGCAGTACGACAACATAGTTTTCCATCAGATGTCGACGACCGAGTTCAGCGGACGAGGGGGCATCTTTGATTTCGTACGAAAGTACAATCTAACAACTGAGCAGGCCGAAGAAGTCTCGGATCATTTTCCCGTCTGGGCCGAATTCTCCGTTTACGAAGGCGGCCAGCCTGGTCGAGTCGCAACGCGGCCGGCGACCAGTCCGGTCGAGTCCGATTCTGTAGAGACCATTGGTCGCTAGGTAGTTGAAGCGTACGTAGTTGAAGCGTACGTAGTTGAAGCGTACGTAGTTGAAGCGTACGTAGTTGAAGCGTAGTGCGCGATCTTGCCAGACTTGATCAATCCCACGGGTTGTTCCAGTTTCCCCAGTGCTCGAGATAGGTTTTGTAAGCGGCCGATTCGTCTTGACGCGCCAGCAACCATTGGTGAGTATCTTCGACCAGATCCTTTTCTTGGTCGAGCGTGATGCGACCTAACAGGACGCTCGTCCGAAGGAAAACGAAATAAGTATCCAGCACATCGCAGCGGCAGTAGTCGTTGATCTCGGCTAATTTTCCATCGTTGAACAGATCTTGGACCATGTTTCCTTGCACTTCGATTTTCCCGGGCTTGCCGAGCAAATTGGCGGCGAGGTTGAGTCCACCATTGAAGCGAGACGCCCCAAAATTGGTGAGCACGTCGTGCAGGTCGAGGTGCGACTGGCTGTTGTAGCGATTGCGAGGTTGCTCGTAGCTGGGGCCTTGCAGCTTAAACCACTTTGGCAAGCTGATACCAAAACGAAAAGCTGCCAGTTCCAATAGCGGAATGTCGAACGTGCGGCCATTAAACGTGACCAGAGTTGGCTTCTGGTAGGCCTCCCAGCCCTTCCAAAATAACTCCGTGATCTTGTGCGGGCGGAAGTGAGGATCATCGATTGCGACGAGGTCTTGCAGTCGCAGTTCCGCATCCACTTTCGCGACGACGATCGAAACTGGGATTTGAAAGGTGTAGGGAATGAAGTCCGACTTGTACTGTGCCATCAACTCTTCGCGGTAACGGTGAATGGCGCTGGGGCCGTCGAGATTCTCGCTGGGATACCGCAGTTTGGCCACGAGGTCTCCGTCGGCCACGCTTTCGATATCGAAGATCAAGTAGCGGATTTGGGCGGACATCCGGTTTCCTTATTGTTCTCGAGGGTCGGCGAGTGCGTTGGACGAGTTT
>JBLHLE010000800.1:0-4322 GCA_047620805.1 Pirellulaceae bacterium | reverse complement strand
GTATCAGACCACCTTGACGTTCGGCGATGATTTTCAGAAGAACAAGACCTACAGCATTTCTGTAATGAATTCCGCTGGCGAAGTGATTGCGGAATTGAGTGCTAGTGCGGATACCGGGCCCTCTTCGGGTGATGGTTTGCGGACAGACACGGAAATTCGCACGGAGCTAATGACTGAGCTCACCAATGCGGGCCTTGGATTTAGTGCTAGTGCGGTCTCTGGTACAGATACTGGCATCGCACTGAGTTCCACCGGCACGCAGTTCTCTGTGGACATCACGAGGGGATCGACGAAGCTGACCAGTACGGTTGTTACTGAGGATAAGGCTACACTCAGCTTCCCGTCCTTCGAGGAGAAACGCTACGACATCATTGTCAAAGACGCGCTGGGCAATGAAGTTGATCGGGCATTCAAGACCGTCACTACTGCAGATTTAGCAGACAAAGCCGCCATTCGGACGGCTTTGGCGAATCAAATTACCGCTGGTGACTTCTCGGCAGTCGTCGACGGAGACACGATTGTCATTACCAATGCGTTTGGTACCGATAAGTTCGTCGAAGACGATTTCACCGTCGAGATCACGACGACTCTGGTCAGTGCAGCGGGCACCGTCACAGAGGATCCCAGCTTGGATGCTCGCAAGTTCGTCGGCTCCGGCAGTCCGCTGGCCAGCCAAGGGGTCTGGCGACTCAATCTCGGCACGTCGCAGGGCGCGCAAGATATCGCGAGTCTCACTACATCTTCTCTGGCCGCTCCGAGCACATGGGCCGAGATAGTGACGAATCTGGCGGCATCGTCAACTTCGGCGTACACCGATGAGGACCGACTGCTCGTGTTCAATGCACCAGCCACGCCATTTTTCGACGATCTGGTGCTCGATTTGGAAAATGTGGTGACGACAGGCTCAGCCAAACTAATTCAAGTGAATGGTGCCATCACCGCGAACGATGTATGGAATATCGACCTGGCCGATACCGTGACTGACACCAACACTAGCACTTTGGACTCTGGCAGTCTCGCCGAGAACCCAACGTCGGCTGCGGTGATCACGAGTTTGGTGGGCAGTCTCGCGGTCGAGGATTCCTTTGTCGCTTTCGATCTGACCGACGGTCGCTTTACGGTCATGCAAAAAGAAGGGCACGATTTTACCGCAGCCGCTGACGTGCAACCGGCCGGCGGTTCGACCGTAGGAACCGCGTTAGCCAAGCGTATCGACCTTCTTGGACCCGCAAATCTGGATGACACCTGGGAGTTGAGTTTTGACAACAATACAGTCAACCAGCCAGTTACTGCGACTATAGACACCGTGAGTGAGATTGCCGAGCAGTTAGCCGCCGCGATTGTCCCGAGCGTGACCGTCAACTTCACCGCCTTCAGCTTCGTAGGTACCGAGGACATCGTAATTGTCGGTTTCGATGGCGGCGTTGCTTTTGCACCTTCGCTGAACGTAACTCGCAACCCGAATCTCGGCACGGCCGTTGTGGCAGGTGCCCCCGACCTGAATTGGATTCAGCGAGCCGATCTAGATCCGGCAGTAGATGATGGCAGCGGCGGGGAGGTACCGGCCACAGTTCAGTCCGGCGATATTTGGACCTTGGACGTGAATGGCACGACACACGAGGTTTCAATCGACGAGTCAGTAAGTCTCTCCGACTACAATCTTGCCTACGTGACCGCAGAGTTGAGAAGTGCCATTGTCGGCGGCGGATTTACCGTTACACCAACGGTCCCGGTTAACGGAGTTTTCACCGTGAGTCGGGCAGACGGGAGTATCGTCGATGTCGGTTCACTGACCCAGTTCCGTCCCAATGCCTTCGAGGGTAAGTCGGTATTGGAAGACGACGATTTGAGTGGGCCTGATCCGCACTTCCAGCGGGCTGAGATCGAGTTCAACCGCCAGTACCAGTCCAATGAGGAATGGGTGGTCACCATCGATGGACAAGACTTCAGTTATATCACCCGTCCGGGTGGCGTAAATGCTCGCTCGATAAATACCGTAATCGACGGTCTTGTGGGCGTGATTAATCGGGACCAGGACGCGCTGATCGCCAGTCGCAAGGGGTCGAGACTTGTCCTCGACGACCAAACAACCACAAAATCGGGCGTGAATGGTGACGACCCGTTTACCATCAGCGTTCGAATCGAAGGGGGCGCTGCCCGCGCGTTGTTCGACATCGACAATGTCGCGTTAACTGAAGACACCGCGTTTCCATTTCCGAGTTTCCCGATCGACTTCACAACGAACATGTCGCTCGAGCTTTACAAGCGGGACGGTGATGGGCAACGACTGGCCATTGCCCACCCAGATCTACTCGCCGGTGTCGAAACTCAGTCGGGAGTCCATGTTGATTTGAGAACGGAAGAAGGAGACGTTTTTCAATACCAACTCGTAGATTTTACGACGGTCGCAAATGCAGCCGACACAATCACTTTGCCCGCGGGGGCGAACTGGTCCGATCTGGGCGTGGTCGCAGGTCAAGTCCTGACCATTCGCGATTACATTTACGACCCAACGGTGCTTCTGGAAGGTAACGTAGGACTGGTACTTGTCGAATCAATCGACGCGAATGTGTTGCGAGTAAATGATACATCGAATTTGTCGTTTGCGGTGACTTCGTTAAGAGACAACGGCAGCCTTGATGCTGACGATCCGATGCTTGAGTATATCTTTACAGAGCCGGGCGATTATGTCCTGAAAGTAGGTTCCTACTTTGACTACAACTTCGATGACAATTATGGTTTGTACTACACGCAATTCTCCACGTGGAATCCGTTTGCCGACGGCGTGAAGGGAGTTGCAGTTGGGCAAACCTACGACCTGCTTATTTCATTGCCGAATCACGCCACCAATCAGAAAGCGATCACTCTTTCTGGCAAGGAAATAACCGTTCTCGATGGGGATGGCAAGGGGTTGGACGGCGCGATCGTGGCCTACGACGCAGAGATAAATCGGTACGTGATCGCCGTCAATGGTGCGACAGACGCCGACAACTGGTCCAGTCAAGTGAAGCCCGGTGATTCATTCGAGATCACTTTCGATCCGCACGTCGAATTTGCGACTGGAGAAGCAGAAAACCTCTACAGAAATCGTAGTCCAGTTATTGATAGCTACGATGTGATTCTGACCGGCAGACCTGCCGTCGCCTTCTCCGGCGAACTCGAGTTCCACTCCGTTGCCAACGGGGCAGATACAATACGGCGAATTGATGGCGGCAGTTGGAGCGATGACGGTTTTGCGGTCGGCCAGACCTTTACGGTGGGTAGCTCCAACTTGAATAGTGGTTCCTATGCCATCGCTGGGTTAGACGGCGACGTGTTGGCCGTGGGAGTCAGTGTGGCGTTGCAGGACGAGACGACGGAGGCAGTGCTCACCGCGATTCTCGATGCGACGTTTACGGATGAAATTACCTTTGATGCGGCGAGCCGGACATTGCAACGCACGACTGGAAGTTGGTCCGACTCCGGCTTTGCCGCGGGGCAGACGATCACAGTCGCCAACTCCACTAAAAACGACCGCAGCTTCGAGATCGCCAGTGTCTCGGGGAATATACTCACGGTCGTAGAAGGGCCGGAGGTAAAGGGCGAACCGAATGCGGCGAACGTCACGGTCGACGCCGTCGTACTTGTCGTGCTCGATGCGCGTCCGATCAGCACTCGCACTTTGGATTCCGAGCAGGCGTTTAATCCGGACTTGAATTTTGGAGAAAACAAGGCCGTTCAGGTTAACGTCGCCACCGAGCGACTGTTTGTGGAACTCGATGGAAGCATTCCTGTCGCAGTTTCATTCACCGGTGACGTCGACTTCGATGGGACGAATAACACGATTACACGTACCGACGGCGGGAGCTGGAGAGACGTCGGTTTCGCGTTGGGGCAGACGTTCTCGGTGGCCGACTCGTCCAACAATGACAATACCTATCAAATTGTCGCGCTGAGCGAAGACGTGCTGACTGTTTCAAGTGATGGCACGCTGCAGACCGAAGCGGATGTGGCGGTTCAGTTTACGGTCGACGTCAGCGAAACATGGAAGCTGATCCTGACCGTCGAGAACCCCGCAGCGAACGCTCCGCGAAAATTGATGGATTTCGAGTTCGACGTACTCGTTGAGCCTGGCGATACGTTGAGTGACATCGCCGCTGCCCTCAGCGCAAATATTCGCCAAAACTCCGCTGGCTTGTTCGAAGTTGCTCGCGTCGGCGAAGCGTCGCTGCTGGTCACTTCCATCAGCGTCGCGACAAATCCTCGCTTTTTCTCCCGGTTTGAGCTGGTTCGGGACACTCAGGGGACGATTGAGACAAGCGTGAGCCTGAACGACACGCAGA
>JBLHLE010000799.1:0-4327 GCA_047620805.1 Pirellulaceae bacterium | reverse complement strand
GGCCATGCGCCAGTCGTAAATAGTCCGGTATTTACAGCGTCAAACCCACTTTGCGACCAAGATTTTGGTGGTGTTCACCGAGAAGTGTCCGAAATTCCGCGATATTGTGCTTCTCTCAAATGGCGCAGATTCGTCACCCTGACAAATGTATCGGCTTTTGCGGCTCTGATTTCCCAAATCCCGCCGCCCGCAAAGATTACCAGGTCAGCAAACTTTTGGTAACGATAACAACAGGCATTACAAGGCCAGTAATGCACGCAGGCTTTGCTCTTTCCGCAATGTTTCGGGCCCGCTGTTAACGACCAATGATAAGGCTTGACCATTAGTTCGCTTTTTCACATCGTGTTGGTCTTAGTTCTTCCAAGGATTGTCCGGAATGTCCCAATCACAACGCTATATATTGGCGTTTGTCGCATCGGTAGTGTTTAGCGGGGTAGTCTCTACTTCGTTAGCTCAAGAGCATCAAAGCGGTCACTTCGATACGTCCAGCAACACGTATTTCTGGTTGCGTCATTACGAGGGACACCAATTAGGTGACGTTGATGCGTACACCAGCGCTGGCGGCGTAAAGTATATCGAAGTGGGTGATGGCGTACTGCTTTTCGAAGCACAGGGCCTGGTCCAGAACGACGGCGGAGCGGGCGGTACTTTCGGTGTGAATCGCCGGATACTGCTAGGAGACACCGTCTTTGGCGCTGGACTGTGGTACGACTTCAACGAAAGCAAATACGATCAAGTCTACCAGCAGGGTTCTTTCACTCTTGAAATGCTCCGCGACGACATTAGCGTCCGCGTTCACGGATTCGTGCCGATCGGTCCGCAAGACCGTGTCGTAGGCAACAATGTGGTTGCGACAAGTTCAATCGTGTCCTACTCCGGAAACGACTTGGTGCTGGACCTGCTGGCCGTCGGCCTCACTGACCGCGAAGTTGCCATGAAAGGTATCGATGTCGATATCGCGCATAGCATCAGCGACTTCAGCGCCGAAGCTTTTGTCGGTTACTACAACTTTCAAGGCAGGTACGGCGGGCAATCACACGGTGTAAAAGGGGGCGTGCGAGGTTACATGACGGAAAACCTCGCGGCCTCTGCAACGGTGTCCAACGACAAATTCTTTGGCACAAATGTATTTGGTGGTTTCACTTGGTTCTTTGGCGGCGGACGCGTCATGCCACGAACGATTGAGGACAAGCTCTATATTCCAACTGAACGCAATACTCAAGTGCCCATTCGCCGCGTCCAAGAAAGCATAGTCACCACCGCCAGTGTCGTGCTGACGCAAAACGGAAATCCAATCAACATAACGCACGTTGGCGGCGAGAATTCCGGTAGCGGCGCTTTCGAGTCGCCGCTGGGAAATCTGGTCGATGCAAACGGCACCGACTCCGAGATCATATTGGTGTACGCAAATACACAGTTTTTCGGACAGTCGATTCAATTGCAACCCGGCCAACGACTGCTCGGCGAGGCGGACGGCATCACGCACTTCGTCGACACAGATCAACTCGGTACGATTCCGCTACCGCGCGTTACCAGTGGAACAGCGCCGCTGATCGGCGGAAGTGCAATCACTCCAGCTGGCGGCCTGGGTCTCGACCCTCAGTCGAACCCAACGGAAGTAACAGGGATTGAATTCGTCCCGACAATTACGGGCACGGAACTACAGGCGGGACTTACCAATCCGGCCGACCTATCTGGTCAGGGAACACAACCCACGACTTGGCAAATCCAACGAAGCGATCTCCGCACGATCGAAGTCGAATTTAGCGAAACAATTCAGCTCACAGCAGACGACATTCGTTTGATCAACCTCGGCGTAGATGCCGATAACGAAACGGACATAGTTATCGACATGAGCAACGCGACAATCACTGTCACGGGGAACGTCGTGCGAATTCAATTCGACGACGCATTGCCTGACGGTGTTTACCAACTAGACATCCTTCCCACCGCAACCGATGTAGCGGGCAATCCCATCGATGGCAATGGCGACGGATTCCCCGGCGATGGATTCTCCCTCGTCGGCAACAGCAACAATCGACTCTTCCAACTCACCGGCGACTTCAACGGCGACGCCATTGTCGACAACGAAGACGTGACGACATTTCAATACTGGTTCCGCTCCACCACCGAAGACCAAGGTGGCGGTGCACCAAGCTATGTCGACCTCGACTCCGATGGCGGAATCGGAATTGGCGATTGGTTCCAAATTTTCAACAACACCAACAATGCAGTTGTATTTCCCACGTCCCCATAAGCTTATCTAGTTTTGGCGACGCCAAACGACGTTTTGGAAACACAATTGTCGGAGGATAAAACGATGCGTCTCTCTAGGGGCTTTCGTAGCCTTGCCCGCTCAGTGAAGTCGACAGTTACACAATCTCGCTCGACACGGAATCGTCAGCGAAACCGCAAAGGACGTCGTCTAGCTCTGGAGTCAATGGAATCTCGGCAATTACTCGCCTCGTCGATATTCCAGACGGCAGGCACGACAGCCGTATCCGAGGCTGGTGTAACCGACAGCTACACGATCGCATTGGCCTCTCAACCAACTTCCAATGTCGTCGTGGACTTGGACACAGGCGTCCAAGTAACGACGTCCGCGTCCACCTTGACGTTTACTCCATCGAATTGGTCAGTTGCCCAGTCCGTCACAGTTACCGCTGTCGATGACACTGCCCAAGAGGGCCTCCATTCCACCACGATCGCTCATATCGCCACCAGCTCTGACCCTAGTTTTGACGGTCAGAACCTGGCGGATGTGTTGGTCAACATCGCGGACAACGGCGACACAACGCCGGGCGTAGAATTTGCATTCGAATCGAGCACTGGAAGTTTCGTCGTCGCACCCGGTAAATCCTTTGATATCTCGGTTTCTTACAGCCTGACGGCTGGTGAAGAAAACATAACGATTGTTCAGCTGAACTTCGACGGTTCGGAACTTGGAACGAACCAGCTGACACTGGCGAACTGGTCGAGTAATCCTGGCTGGATCTTGCCGTTGGACGAATCCTTGTCGACACCGACGGATAACAACATTGCGATCACCGCAGGCTTCGCCCCAAACAGCACTTCGGAAACTGAAATTGGAACATTTCGTCTAACGGCCCCGAATGCTATCGGATCGTACCGATTGACATTGAATTCTATTACCACTCCGCCAAACGATACGGGCATTGCCGGAGCGACTCTAGGGTCGTTGCCAATCGTGAACTTTGCTGACGTTGACATCATCGTCAATAATCCCCCTACGGCTAGCGACGACAATTACTTCATCCCCGAGGACGCCGGGCCACTGAGTTACAACGTCCTAGCTAATGATTCGACTGCCCCGGATGCGGGCGAAACGATGAGCGTCGTTGCCGTTGGCCCAACAAGTCACGGCACGGCAACAATTTCAAACGGCTCTATTCGATACACAGCGGATGACAATTATTTCGGCACAGAATCGTTCACGTACACGATCTCGGATGGCAATACCGGAACGGATGTTGCGACGGTGACGCTCTCGATTTCTTCCGTCAATGATACTCCCAGTCTCGGGAGCGACAATTTCACGATCGATGAAGATACAACGAATCAATCGCTAGACGTTTTGAGCAACGACACCACCTTTCCCGACGTCGGCGAAACCCTGAACATCACGTCGACTTCCGGCCTGAATCATGGCACGGTGACGATCGTGGACGGCACCAGCATTATTTACACGCCCAGCCCCGATTACATCGGAACCGATACGTTTACGTATACCATCACCGATGGCAACGGTAGCACCGTTACCGAAAGTGTTACGGTCACGGTTGTCGACGCCAACAACGACGCTCCCACCGCCGTGGCCGATTCCGAAACGGTCGACGAAGACACGACCAACAACACCATCGATGTACTCGCCAACGATACCTTCTCTCCCGACCTCGGCGAGACACTCACCATCACCGCCGCTTCGACTCCAGCCAACGGCGTCGTCAACATCGTCGGCGGCACTTCGGTCACTTACTCGCCTACTGCCGACTTCGCGGGCCAAGACACATTCACCTACACCATCACCGATGGCCGCGGTGCAAGTGCAACGGCAACCGTCACGGTAACCGTCAACGACTCCAACAACGATGCTCCCACCGCCGTGGCCGATTCCAAAACGGTCGACGAAGACACGACCAACAACACCATCGATGTACTCGCCAACGATACCTTCTCTCCCGACCTCGGCGAGACACTCACCATCACTGCCGCTTCGACTCCAGCCAACGGCGTCGTAAATATCGTCGGCGGCACGTCGGTCACTTACTCGCCCACTGCCGACTTCGCGGGCCAAGACACCTTCACC
>JBLHLE010000798.1:0-4332 GCA_047620805.1 Pirellulaceae bacterium | reverse complement strand
CGACCCCGTGCTCGTCGGCGAGTTTCTTCATGACGGCAGTGTAAGCGGCCAGCCTGTTGTTGTGCTCAACCCCATCGGGAAGACTCGCATCTCCGGTATTTTCAAACGCGATGGGAGAAATGATCGCCATGCGAGGAGCGGCGTTGCCATTATAATTTTGTTTTTTCGTATCCTCGATCACTTGGCCGAGATCGGCAATGAACTTATTCAGCCCCTGTTCGCCAGCAAAGGATTCGTTGAACCCGAAGAAAAATAGGACGACCGATGCTTTACTGTGAGCCAAATGCTTGTGCGGATCGCCAAAATTCAAGGTGCGTAGACGATTGAGAGGTTCATCTCCCGGATGGCAAAGATTGCGAACAACCAGCTCCAGGTCGGGAAAACGCTGATGGAGCAAGGCTTCCCAATCATTTTGATGCTGGAGACGCTCGCCTAAACCGTTACCGACCAGACAGATGTGGTCGCCGTTTGCCAACTTTAATTCCGCGGCCCAACTGCTGGATGTCAGTACTGACACCAGCAGAGCGCCTAAAATCCAGCTTCTATTGAACGCAATGCTTTTGATCACGGTTTGGTCCTTTCGACTCTGCCCCAATGTATGGAGGGGAGATTGCCTGGGGTCAACTCAGTATTTTTCTCAAAACCAAACCGCCAATTGTACTTACTGCGAATGCGACGCCAAGGGAGCGAGACGAATTGCCGCCAGGCGTTATAAACGCAATAAATTCTTCCGGCACTTGCGTGGCATCGATCCAACTCGTGATAATCTCCAGACTTACCAGACCAAGTACCCCGCTTTCGAGGAGCGCCTTACCTGTGTTTACGATTTTAACTTTTCTGTTCTTCACCGGCCTGGTCGCATTCCTTTCCTGGTATCTAACTCGCAACGACGATCACGAAAGCGCGACGGGCTATTTTCTAGCTGGTCGCAGCCTAACCTGGGTGGTCATCGGTGGATCGCTGTTGTTGACCAATCTCTCGACAGAACAGCTGGTGGGACTAAACGGCGGCGGCTTTCAGCATGGAATGCAGCTGATCGCCTGGGAAGTCTTGGCCGCCTTTGCGATGGTTGTCATGGCACTCGTCTTTCTGCCACGTTACTTGAAAGGCGGAGTGACGACGGTTCCCGAGTTTCTCGAACAGCGTTATGACAGAACGGTTCGCATCGTCATCTCCTTGCTTCTGTTACTATCCATTGTCACCAACATGTTGCCGTTCGTGCTCTATTCCGGCGCCGTGTTTATGAGAGAAGTATTCGACGTTTCCTCATTGGTCGGCGACAATCAAACCGCAGCTCTGTGGTTACTAGTCGTTTCGATCGGTGTAGTGGGCAGTATCTATGCCATCTTTGGCGGGCTCAAAGCAGTCGCCGTGTCTGACACACTTAACGCCGTCGGACTTTTTTCCGGTGGATTAATGATTCCCATTCTGGCCCTATACCAGTTAGGTCAGGGCAGCATCACCGCAGGACTCGGAGAGCTTTCTTCGTTCAGCCCACATTTGCTGGACCCCGTGGGGCCTGAAGACGGCAACGTACCGCTGTCGACTCTGGCAACTGGCATGATTTGCATCAACGTTTATTATTGGTGCACGAATCAGGCCATTGTCCAACGAGCATTCGGCGCGAAGTCGCTTAAGGAAGGACAGAAGGGCGTCTTGTTCGCCTCTTCACTAAAGCTGCTCGGCCCGCTGTATCTCGTTCTCCCCGGAATCATCGCGTTCCACATGTTTGGTACCGTCGCCTACAACGGCGAACGAATGCCGATCCATTCCGTCGACGAAGAGAAGTCGGTCGTGGTGATTCAATTGCCAAAGTCCGAACTCGAGTTGGATTCGAAGGCCGAAGTCGACCCGACAGCGAAGGCGAGCGATGAGAAATTCACCAACGTCGAAATTCCTGTCGAGGACGCATCGAAATACGTCGGCGTGACGAGCAAAGACAAGTCTTACGGACGCTTAGTCATGGCGACGATGCCGAATTGGATGATCGGTTTCTTCTGCGCCGTCATTTTTGGCGCCGTGCTCAGTTCCTTCAACAGTGGATTAAATAGCGCGACGACTCTGTTTAGCCTCGATATTTTCCCAGCACTGTGGGGAGAGGCAAAAGACGTGACTCTAGTCCGCGCCGGGAAGATATTTGGAATTATCATTGCCATCTTAGCGATTACTGCAGCGCCATTGATCGACGGAGTTGGTGGTGGACTGTTCGACACGATGAAGAAACTAGCCGCGCTATTCAATATCCCACTGCTCGCGATTACGATCACTGCCATCTTCTCGAATCGTGTCACCGCAACTGGCGCAAAGGCAGCGATCGCATGCGGAGTCCTGTTCTACGGCTACTTCGGGCTCTATCTTAACAACCATGTATTCGGTGTGGAAATGCACTGGCTGCACGTTGCCGGTTTGAACTTCGCCGTCAACGTAGTAGTTCTTGTGTTTGTCAGCCTTCTCGGAACAGCGCCTTTCAACCCTGAACCAAAGCCCGTCGAAGGACTCGATGTGGCTCCCTGGACTTACGCATATCTGGTCAGTGGTTTAATCACAGTCGGCATTCTCGCGACCTACCTGACACTACACTGGATTGCGACTAGGTAGCTGGCGAAGCGGCGTGGCGCTGAAGAAAACTCCTCCAGTACCATCGCCAGACGGAGGACTGTCGCCGCAACAGTTCTTAGGCGGAAGTTATCCAATCGTCGAGAACTAACCTTGACCATACATGATCGCAAGCATGAAAAAATAGACGATTGCGATCAGCACTGTACCTAACCCGCCGACGATCAGGTAACTATAGGTTTCTCCCGCCCAACGAGTAACCAGAAAAAAGATCGCGTAGAAAGGGACGAATAGCACCATAATTCCTTGGACTGTATCCTCTTCAAATGCCGCCATTAGAAGCATGATTTGTCCGATGAACTGGGCGAGCGAACCGCAGACAATCAGCAGAACTGCGAGTGCTATTCCCAACGGCGGGATAATCAATCCGATGAGTGCAATTACCAATAACACTCCAATGACAATCATGCGGACATCTAATTTGAATCCACCGGACGACTGTCGATGCTTTGCTGGCGCCGAATAAGCTGGGGCCATTGATTTCGGCAGTGTCATCGACGCCCCCGCCGACGGGTTTCCCATCGATCCGTGTGAAAGAGGGGCATTCAATCCCATCGCAGGCAAGCCCGCCGAACCGAAACCATCTGCCGATCCCAACGGAGTCAAGCCACCGCCGCCTAGCGGATCCAGAGCTGACGAGCCGCCGAATGGATCGTTCGTTGCCGGACCCAATGGCACCAGACCGCTTCCAAGGTCGGGCAAAGCGTTCGTAGTGGGTACCTGTATTGCCTGCTTACACTGTGGACATCGGACTTGCTTTCCTGCTAGATGTGCGGGCGCTTTGAATCCCGCGCCGCACTGGCAACGGGCGATGATTGGTTCGCCCGTCGCAACAGGTTGCGACGCGGCCGCGGATTGAGCATTTGGATTGGGAATCGCAATCGGTTGACTGCACTTCGGACACTTTATGCGTTTGCCCGCCAACTCGGGTTTAGCTTGAAATGCGCCGCCACACTGACACTTCACCGGGATCGTATCACCCGCGGGTTTCTGAGCTACCGGTTGTTGAGCCGGTTGTTGTATCGCCACTTGTTTGGCTGCGGGTTGTTGCTCTTGCACCAAGAAAGCGTTGCCGCATTTCGGGCATCGCACCTGTTTCCCGATCAGCTCCGGACCCGCATTAAACTCAGCGCCACAATTGCATTTTGTCCGCATCACGCCTGCTCGCCATGAAGCGTTAGGAAGTTGCCCAATTCAATTATCCAAATTCGTCTCAATGCACACTACACACCACATTGCGGCGAGTCAATAACTTCCAGACCGGCAGTTATCAATATGCTTCATTTCCGACAACAAGCAGCCGCGACTATTTGCCAATCTCTCGGACGTAGATGTTGGCAAAGTCGACGGGCCCCGTCGACCAAAGTGTAAAGGGAGCTAATTCGGGACCACTCTTCAACTCAATTGTCTTGTCGACCCTTTTATTGTTGACGGTGAGCATCAGGTTGGAACCGCGTACAACGCCTTCGATGCGGTCCCACGTTCCCGGTTTCGATAGAAGTTTCGCAAACGTCTCGTTCGCCGGATCGATTTCGACTGCAGTTCCCCGAACTCCAAGTTGAATCGACTTCGTGCCTTTTCCACGTTTCACATCCACGATGAATCCGTAGTCCGTAAACTTCTGTTCGCTGACCAACTTGTCACCGCCATTCCCTTTGTACTTCAGAACCCAGTCGGCGGGCTGCCAATTCTTTGCTTCACCATCCACTTTAAAGC
>JBLHLE010000797.1:0-4339 GCA_047620805.1 Pirellulaceae bacterium | reverse complement strand
GATTGCGGCGCGCCAACTCGTTGTTCAAGTAGCCACGAAGTTCAGTAAATCGAAAGCGGTAACCATTGAGGTAACCGCTTTTTTTATATCGCTGATAATTGCCGACGAACTTCTCCGACGTTAGATCGCCGCGAGCAATATAACCACATACTAAATCCGACTTGGCTTGTTCGATAACCCAGTCGTTAAATTGAGGGTACTCTTGATCGACAGCTTCGACGATCAACGTCGCTTGAATCCCCAATCGTTTTGCCAACGCTCGATATTCTTCTGGCGTGACAACTTGGCCCAGCGTATCTTCGGCTCGACGTTTATTCGTCTTCGCTTCTACCTCGATCTGCTCGGCGCCCTTGAAGTGCGTATGGGGATCGATAATCCAGGCGCCCTTGGCGACGAACTTCTTAGCTACTGACTTCTTAGCTACCGGTTCCTTGGCCGACACCGTAGACAACGGCATTACAAATGTAGACAGTATGAAAAGCAGAATCCTCAAATGATTTAGTCGTACAACACAAAAATCTAATAACACACGAGACTCCTTCAATTCAACAACTGTTTGCGACCCGTCGGCGACAAGACGACGCCCGCAGTCACGCCACTCTCCATTAAACCCAAGATCCCCCCAAAACGATACAACGGCAATTGTATTTCTTCGAGCCAAACGCCACTCCTACACCAGTCCTCTCGACACGAACTTCGGGCCTGCCTTCCATCGTGAGAGTCCATCATGGCTTTAGCGTTTCATGGACCGAAGCTACAGGATTATCAGACATTTTGACGGATTAGGGAAAATGGGTTCTCTTTCGGATGGCATAATTTGATCCTCTTTTCAAAACACATCGAATTCTGTTGATATTTCACGACGATTTGGATAAATTGCAGGCAATTAACACAGCAATGATTGCGAGTTTCCCAACCTTACGAAGAAGGAAAGAAACGATGTTGACACTTGACCTTGGCTCGTCGGCAAAAACATGTGATGGAGTATCTCGTCGACATTTTATGAAGATTGGGGCGCTTGGCGTCGGTGGTCTCACACTAGCCGACTTGTTGCGTCTGGAAGCCGACGCAGGTGCAGCGTCGCCTCACAAGGCAATCATTAACATCCACATGAACGGCGGACCGTCTCATCAAGACATATTTGATCTGAAGCCCAGCGCTCCTGTTGAATATCGCGGCGAGTTCAATCCGATCGAGACGAATGTTGCGGGGATGGAGATTTGCGAACACCTGCCGAAATTGGCAACGATGGCAGATAAGTTTGCCGTCGTCCGCTCACTGGTCGGTTCAAGTGCTGGTCATAGCGATCTACAAACTCACACTGGCTACGGAAAGAATTCACTGGAAGTTGTTGGTGGCCGTCCCTCGATCGGTGCCATCGCCTCGCGATTGATCGGCGCCGGGCCCGAGGGAGCTCCTGCATGGGTTTCCTACAACAAAGGCCCCACTGGTTTCTTCGGTCCCCGCTACGGACCTTTTGAAGGCGGCAAGAGCCTCAAGCTGAATACCAGCCTCACCCCCGACCGACTCGACGACCGCACCGAACTACTCGGTAGTCTCGATCGTCTGCGACGCGAAATGGACACGTCGGGACAGATGGATGCTCTAGACAGTTACACTCAAACGGCCGTCGGCATCGTAACCTCTGGAACGATGGCTGATGCACTCGACATAAAACTCGAAGATCCAAATGTTGTCGCGCGGTACGGCAAAGTGAACAGCAATCTATTACTCGCCCGGCGACTTGTCCAAGCGGGTGTCCGTGTCATAACGCTTCGTTGCGCATGGGGTAATTTTGATACTCATAGCGACAATTTCACGAGACTAAAGAAGACGAACCTTCCCAATATGGACCAAGGTCTATCGGCATTATTATGGGACCTCGATCGTCTCGGCATGTTGAACGACACGATGGTCGTTTCGTGGGGCGAATTCGGCCGCACTCCGCGGATCGCCAATAAGGGCGGCCGCAACCACTGGCCAAAAGTATCCATGGCGTTCATGGCTGGTGGCGGTCTGAAAACGGGTCAAATGGTCGGATCGACGGATCGTCATGCCGGCGAAGCCCAAGACCGCCCGCTACACTTCCAAGAAGTGCATGCCACGATGCACCACAGCTTAGGTATCGACTCCCGCTCCGTCACGGTATTGGACCCGGCCGGTCGACCACAGTATTTGCTCGAGCCAGAGTACCGCGAACCGATTCGCGAATTGGTGTAATCGCGCAGATTAATCGACCGTTTTGTAATCGACCGTTTTGTAATCGACCGTTTTGTAATCGACCGTTTTGTAATCGACCGTTTTGCTCATTAGACAAGCACTCAAGAGAAACCAAACTCAATAGCGACCACAGGGACCGTTGGTAAATCACCGCGGTCCCTTTTTTCGTCGGACGTTCTGGCTATCCAGCAGTCCACCCTCGACAGACGAACACCTTACCGCTAATCGCCTCAGGAGGTCAGCGGTTTGGCAGGCAGCTAATGACAGTAGCAGTCCTCATTGTGTCGACCCTAATTGACCGTTATTCCAAACCGGGGCCTTACGGCACCCGGCAATGGTTGTGTTGGCCATCCGGGCCCGGACGCTGCGCGGGGAGGTGACAAATGTTCCAAATCTCTGAACATTCAACGTGTACTTCAAAACGACCTGCTGCCGAATCGACGGATTTGCAAAAACTGTTAGCGGCGGAGTCGCAGGCGACCATACGTCAGGCGAAAATCGCAACTTGCGCTTGATCCTCGCCCTCGTTACACGCATATTAGACGATACAAATTTCAAACTCCTTCCACACTCTCACGTCAATACTCCTCCCTAGAATTGCTAACCAGCTCTCAGAGAAGGAATCGGATGACAATTCGTTGGACCATGCTCTTCGCAGCGACGCTCTTCGGCGGCATTAGCCCCAGGCCGGGCGTCGCCGCTGAGGATTCGGCAACCGCCCAATCGACTCCACACTTCTCTGCGGAACAGATTGAATTCTTTGAGTCGAAGGTTCGGCCCCTCCTCTCTCAACATTGTTACGAATGTCATAGCGGCAAGTCGAAATCGCTCAAGGGCGAACTTCGGCTCGATGGCCGCGAACAGGCACTGCAAGGCGGCGAATCGGGACCTGCTATTGTCGCGGGCAAACCAAACGAAAGCGTCATCATCGAAGCGGTCCGCTGGCAGACGCTCGAAATGCCTCCCAAAGGAAAACTCAAAGACGCCGAAATCGAAACCTTTGTTAAGTGGGTCGAAATGGGAGCACCCTGGCCAGCGGGCGAAACGATCGCCAGCAATCCCGAGCAAAAACCAATTGATTGGAACAAGCAACGACAAGACCACTGGGCGTTCAGAAAAATCGAACTACTCAATCCTCCTGCCGTGGACAACTCGTCTTGGATGAAGAACGAAATCGATCGTTTCGTCTTCGCACGACTGACAGAAAACCAAATCGAGCCTTCTCCCGAAGCACCCAAACATACGTTGATTCGCCGTCTCTATCTCGATCTAATCGGCATACCACCGACGCCCGCACAAACCGACGCGTTCGTCAGTGGCAAACGAAGCTGGGAAGAAGTTGTCGAGCAGCTGCTCGACTCGCCTCAGTACGGCGTTCGATGGGCGCGACACTGGCTGGACGTAGCGCGGTTCTCCGACGGCTACGGCGGCTTCCTCGATGGAGGAAATTTCGACAGCGCGTGGCAATATCGCGATTGGGTAATCAAAGCGCTCAACGATGATATGCCGTACAACCGGTTCCTCGAATTGCAAATGGTCGGCGACATTGTAGAGCCGCAACAGCACGCGGTCGCGACAGGGTTTCTGGCACTCGGACCACAGTACCGAGGTGACGGCGGCGATCCGCTGAGCAATGCGATTGCAAAATCTGAAACATTGGACGACCGAGTCGATACTTTCGGCCGCGGACTGCTGGGCCTGACTCTCGCCTGCGCTCGTTGCCACGATCACAAATTCGATCCCATCCCGACGCTCGACTACTATTCGGTCGCTGGCATCTTCAACAACACCGCGGTCGGCGAAATCCCCATGGCCCCGAAAGAAGTCGTCGACCAATACAACGCCAAGGTAAAGGAGATCCAAGACTTTCAAAAAGGGGTCAACGACGAATTCAAACGAGCGGCAGACGAAGTCGTCGCCGGCGAAATAAGTCGGCTCAGCGAATATGCACTCGCGGTGCTGGAGTACCAGAAACAGGACCCTCGTCCAGCCGCCGAAAAATGGTCTCGCGAAAAAGGCCTAGTCGGCGAGCTATTTCGGCAGCTGCAAGGCTTCTTTTCCGGACCGAAGAACAGTACGCCGCTGCCAGCTGCCGACGAGTGGTTTGCCAACCGCGACA
>JBLHLE010000796.1:0-4348 GCA_047620805.1 Pirellulaceae bacterium | reverse complement strand
TCGAGACGGTGTAAATCCAATCGGCTTCGTAGTCGAACGAAATGGGGCCAATTGGTTGGGCCGGAACCATTCCCAATATGATCTCATTCATCTTGGATTCGCACAGCATTTGGGCTTTGGTTTCATCTTTGGAGATGGTCGCTGCAATGACACCGATGCGAACGATCTCGCCAATTGCTGCCAGACAGATTCCCAGGACAGCCAAGGCCAGAATGACTTCGAGCAGCGTCAACGCGTGCCTGTGCCGGCTGGAATTCTTGAGTGATTGATGTGACATCGAAACGCGACTCCGTTAGTTCGTAATGCTGGCGCCGAGGGAGTCTTCTGCGATCAGTTCGCCGACAGTGCTAATTCCCGTCATTCCGCGGAGTTGCACTTTCACAAAAAACGGCGTTTGATTCTTCAGCATGACGGTCGCGTCGGATGTCGTTCCGTCGGGATAGAACAGTATTGGCCGCGTCATGCCCTCGACAACCATCGACTGCTCAACTTCGCTGGCACGGGTGGCAAATTCGACGAGGCTACTGTAGAACTCGATGCCGTCGGGCAGATTCGATTCTGTTGGATTGTTGTTCTTAATTGGTGCGTCGACGGCCACGCCTTGGACAGTTCTCACATTGGAATTGAGATAGTCGTCGTTTGCGAACCAAGGTTGCACGACGTAACTGCCCGTCGCGGGTTGATAACGAAATACGTAGATTCGACCAGATCGCATTGCTTCGACACGAGCGTTCGCCCATTCGGCGCGAACCAACTGCGCCGACTTCCGCAGCGCCTGATTGTGCATTGGCCCGGACAAAACGGGCATCGCAACCGCTGCAATTACAACCAAAAGAGCGAGCACGAGCAGGATTTCCATGAGGGTAAATCCCGCGCGCCCAGCTGCGGGTCTACTCGTTGAACACATCATCGTCAGTTCCGTCCTTCATGTCGGGTCCCCATGACCAGATGCGAAACGGCTCTTGTGGGTCACTGGTGGATTCGTACTGGTAGGGGTTGCCCCACGGGTCAGTAGGCACTTCCTTGCCTTCGATGTACGGTCCCTTCCACTTCTTGCTGGCATTTCCGGAAGACGTCACAAGTGCCGCAAGGCCTTCGTCCGTCGATGGGAAGCGATGCGAATCCAGTTTAAAGAGCGCCAACGAATTCTCAAAATTGTCGATTTGCGCTCGGGCAGCATCCGAGAAGCTGCGATCTTGAACACCGGAGATATAGAATCCTACCAACGAACCGAGGATTACGAGGATTGCCATTACCAATAGCAATTCCATCAGGGTAAAACCCCTCCGTTTCCGTCTCATTCTCAGTCTAGCCATTTCATTTTCCTTTCTCGAAAATCTTGCGGGCTGCGCTTCTGCCACGTGTTTGTATTACAGTGCGCTACTCATCTTAATGACAGGTAAGAGCAACGCGATTACGACAAATAGGATCACTCCAGCGAGGACCAACAACATCATCGGTTCGAGTAGTCGAACCACGAGGTCGAGTTCCCGCGCGGTCCTTTTTTCCAGTGAATCCGAGATCTCAACGAGCACTCGATCCAAACTGTTCGATTCTTCCGCCACGGAGATCATTTCAACTACGGTGCGGGGGAAATGGCCGCTGACGGCCAATGGCTTTGCAAGTGATTGCCCCGACGAAATATTTTCGGACGCTGCGGCGACCGCATCCGAAAGCAGTCGATTTCCAGTCGCTTGGCGACTGATCTCCAAGGCTTTCAAAATTGGTACGCCGTTGAGCAACAGCGTACCCAGCACTCTACAGAAGCGAGCAACTGCAAAACTTTGAAAGATTCGGCCCAACAAGGGCATTTTTATTTTGATAGCATCGCGGGCATACTTCCCGGCTTCCGTCGACAATTGCCATAATATCGCCACGACGACGGCAATGAACAGGGCAAGGAGGAGCAAACTGTAGGAACGCAAGAATCCGCTGAACCAGAGGAGCCAGTCGGTAAGTATGGGAAGTTCGCCTTTGTCGCGCAAGCGATCGAACATTTTGGCAAATTTTGGGACGAAGAAGACCACCAAACCGATAACAACAGTTGATCCAATCACGGCCAAGAACACGGGATAGGCCAAAGCGCCTATCGTACGGCTCTTGAGATCCTCCTGCTCTTCCGTAAAAACGGCAACTCGTTCGAGCGCATCTTCCAGGAATCCACCTTCGCCGCCAGCGCGAACCATACTGACTGCCATTTCGCTGAAGACTCCAGGGTATTTGGCCATGCCCTCCGCTAGAGTTGCGCCGTCTTCCACTCTGTCGTGGACGTCGGCCAGAACTTCTTTGAATACCGCCTTAGAAGATTGCTCGCGCAGGACGGTAAGAGAGCGCAGCAGCGGTACGCCACTTCGCAACAGCGACGAAAGCTGGCCGTAGGCGGTTGCCATCACTTGGCCACTAACTCGTTTGCTATTGAAAAGTGTAAAGATCTTCTGAACCTTTACCTCCAGAGGGAAAAGCGACTTTCCAGATAGCAGCGATACGGCTTCTTTTTCGGAAGCTGCAGACAGAGTGCCAGTTACTTTGGCACCGGTAACATCTCTTGCTGTGTATGCGAAGTCTGGCATACCACCTTACCTGTTATGATCTTCTAGCGTCAGCTCGCGATCACCTTTGGTGACGCGCAAAATTTCCTCAACCGTTGAATGTCCGTTCAGTACTTTCTTCCAGCCGTCTTGGCGTAGCGATTGCATGCCGTTGCGGACTGCCGATTTCTTGACTTCCCAACTACTTGCTCGATCGTGGGCAAGTTGTCTTATCTCTTCACTTGCCAATAGCAGTTCGTAGATCCCCAGACGGCCGATGTAGCCAACTTGCCGACACGTTCTGCAACCGATGGGTTGATAAATGGGAGTTCCGTTTTGCTGCTCAAAGGGGAAGTCCTGGGGGAGGTCGTCGGCAGTGTATGGCTGTTTGCATTCCTTACACAGACGACGGACGAGTCGTTGTGCCATTACGGCTTCAACGGTGCTGGCGACGAGATAGGGTTCGACTCCCATGTCAACCATCCGCGTAAATGAGCTCGCCGCGTCGTTGGTGTGCAACGTGCTAAAGACGAGGTGACCGGTCAGCGACGCTTGGATTGCGTTTTCCGCTGTCTCGAGGTCGCGAACCTCACCGATCAGAATGACGTCTGGATCGTGTCGCAAGATGCTGCGTAGCGAGTGGGAGAAAGTGAAGCCAATTTTGTTGTGGACCTGGATCTGGTTGATGCCGTCCAACTGGTACTCGACGGGGTCCTCGGTGGTAATGATTTTGTTAGTGGGACTGCGAATTTCGAGCAGCGAGCTATAGAGTGTGGTCGTCTTCCCCGATCCCGTTGGGCCCGTGACTAGCACGATGCCGTGAGGCAGGTCGATGATGTCTCGGAACGGCTTGTAAGTTTCGGGTTCCATTCCCAGATTTTTCAAGTCGAACTTCATGCTTCCCTTATCGAGGATACGCATGACGATGCCTTCACCGTGGATCATCGGGATGACAGAAACACGAACGTCGATGTCGCGGCCAGCTACCCTTAGTTTGATGCGCCCGTCCTGAGGCAACCGTTTTTCGGCAATGTTCAATCTCGCCATGATCTTGAGCCGGCTGACCATGGCGGCCTCGAACCGATGAATTTCGGGCGGGACTGGCTGGGGGTGAAGCAAGCCGTCGATGCGGTAGCGAATATCCAGACCACCGGCCTGAGACTCGATGTGAACGTCACTCGCCCGCGACTCGATGGCCTCCAACAGGATCTCGTTGACCAAACGAACGACGGAGGCCTCTTGCGCCATTTCGGATAGTTCGGAACCATCCGTTTCGATCTCACTGAGCAGTTGAACTGCCTCGTCGTCATCGGATTGAGCGATCAGTCCGTCGACGGTTTCACCACCGACGCCGAGGTGTTTTTTGATTAACTTGGAGATCTGGACACGGGACGCGAGTACCGGCACGACGTGCTGTCCGGTGGCGGCGCCGGCTTCGTCGAGAGGATATAAGTCGAACGGATTGCTGGTGGCAACAAGCAGGTGTCCGTTGACCCGTTGAATTGGGAACAGGTTTTCGCGGTAGATCAATTTCTGCGGAAAGTCGTCGAGCAAAGAAAGGTCGACGTCGGTTTCCGTTAAGTCGACGTAGTCCAATCCCACTTCGTCTCCAACAGCTCGCAAGGCCTCTTCTTCGGTGACAAAACCGAGTTCGACGGCGCGGTCGACCAGCGGCGTCCCATCTTCACAGGCCGCGCGAGTTTGGTCCAACTGCCGAGGATTAAGTAAGCCTCGTTTTAGTAGGATATCTCCAGTTTCCATTGAGATCTCATTCGCTACAGATATAGTTCAAGCAGGGCAATCCATTGCCTGTCGGAGTT
>JBLHLE010000795.1:0-4350 GCA_047620805.1 Pirellulaceae bacterium | reverse complement strand
CGCCGAACTCTTGAGCTTGTTGTTGAAACAGGGCCAGCGATTCGGGAGTCTTGGTCAGCTGCCAATGTTTCAGCAGTAAGTTGGCGTATTGCTGTTTCGCTTCGGGCCACAATGGATCGATCTTTGTGGCTGTTCGATGTGAGATTAAGGCTTGCGAAAGGTCGCCGTCCAGCTCGGCTATTCGACCATCACCAGACTTCGCGATTGAGCGGATGACGGGCGAGTAGGCAGTGAAGTTGCAAGTCGCCGCCATGATCAGGCAGCACGAAGCGACGCTTAACGCGATAAGCTTGCCCTTCTTTTGCTCGGCAGCGGGTTTTGCGACCGTGTCGCTGCAATTGAATAGGATGGCAACTAGTATCCAAAACGAGAGCGCTACAGCGGGGAACGCGATTCCGCCTGCCGCCAGCAAGTTAATCAAAATCGCCCCGACACTTATAAGCAAAAAGTGCTTCGGGAGCTGTCCGTTTTGAATCCAGGGGGTCAGTAGCAAAATGGTTGCCGTTCCCAGCGGCAAGCCAATGAAGACCAGTTCCCACGGTGGCATGAGGCCGGAGATGAAGCCGCACGGATAGGCAACGATGAGTCCAGCAAATGCGCCAGTGAAAATAGCGAGTACGGAGTGTTCTTGCAGATCTTCTCGGGCAATAACCTCCTGGCGAGGTCCAGTGTCCGCCTCTGGTTGCGATCGACCAATTGCTGTGCGGACGACAAGTACCAGGAAACCGACAAAAATCAGCAATGCGGGAACTCCAGCTGTTGCCGCGATCTCGAAGGCGAAGTTATGTGGGTCGGCGATCGTCTCGCTCGCCTGCGGCAACTTGTATTGTGTGTAGTAGTCTTGGTAATTGCCTACGCCGCATCCCCACAGCGGATGATCGGCGATCAATGCCGTTGTGGATCGCCAGTATTCCAGTCGATAACCGAGTGATTTTCCTGCTTGAGTAAAAACTTCCTTATCGAGACTGCCGACTGCGAAGCCGAGAGACAGAATGACTGCAACGACTCCGGCGCCAATTAGCAGGTAACGCAAATTCCATCGTTCCCCCGACCGCCGGCCAGAAACAAAGGCGATGACGGCAAGCCCACAGCAAATAGCCAGCCAAGCGGAACGGCTTTTGGTAAGGACGACGCAACCACCGATCGCAATCAGGATGACAACAAGAACACCTCGCGATGTCTCTAGCGGCGTCGATTTCTGCTGCGAAGTTCGGCCGTTTAGCTGCCGGGCGTTGTCGTCTTTGCCTCCACTTACGATGACCAGACCGGTCGTCAACAACAACCAAGGTGTCAGCATGCCAGCCAGTGAATTCGCGAGTCCAAACGTCGCAAATGGCTCGTCGCTTTCCAGGCGAGACTCCAAGAGCTTTCGCATCACAGTGCCTGCGGGCGCGTCGATCTGGTTTTCTTTCAGCATTTCGTCGGGATTCTTGTAATACTCCGCTCGGCCTTTCGGCATGCTGTAGAAGAATTGATAATACCCGTGACAGGACAGAACGAGCGCCAATGCAATCATGACACCACACAATGCGCGCTGCTCTTTGCCGGTCACGAACAATTGCCGGCTCAGAAAATAAACCGTGCCAAGGGTAACCCAGATCCACACCGTATTGGTCGTTTCACGAAGATTTCCGCTGGGCCCGGTGATATAGCCGCTGACCGCGATCCAGCCGAGAAACGCAGCCAGGATGATCGTCTCAAATCCACCGCGGATGCGTTGCTGCTTGAGCAGGCCAGTCAATCCCCAGGCCGCCAGTAGCAGCGACCACATCATGATCGTCATCGCGCCACTGCCCAGCTTCGACCAGGATTCAGTCGATTGGAAGTGTGTTATCACGACCAAGGCGACAAAGGTCGCGAGGCAAGCGTTCCGCAGTTTCTGGTGTAACTCGCCCTCTCTAAAACCACTCAAACCAAGTGGAGCCTTGTCGGGCGACCCGAACTGGCCTCCTTGGGACTGGCCTCCTTGGGACTGGCCTCCTGGGGACTGGCCTCCTTGGGACTGGCCTCCTTGGGACTGGCCTCCTTGGGACTGGCCTCCTTGGGGCTGGCCTTTGTTATTTCTTTTCTTCGAGCGTTTTGACTTGCTCATAGGGTGTCACATTCTGACGTGCGAATTATTTGGCGTCGTAGCCTATTGCCGAGAGCGGAATTTTCGTTTGAATCGCGAATACTGACTAGGTGAATAAGTGTGTCTCGATGGGGAAAACGATATTTTCTCGGATTATTATGTGATTACAACCTTAAACGCCGGATAAACAACCACGTACATCGGGACACGATATGCCAAGGCACTGAAGCGATACAGGTGGGATTGTACCGCGCTCTGTTCATCACTCTAAACAAACATTGAGGATACTTGTCATGAGCATCTCTTCTGCGAACCACCGCAACACTTCGTTCCGTTTGCCAAAAGTGATTCTTGTACTAGTCTGGATTCATCGGCACTAAGTCCTGACGTCGAAACGATCGTGAATCGGTTCAGTGCACGACAACTCGGTGCAAGAGGAAACGAACAACAAATTCATCTACAACGAAACACTTGTCTCTGCGGTCGCTGGAAATACTCTATCCGCTGCGGAGACAAACTCGGTTACCAAGGATTCGGTTCAAGGTGGCGGGACGACACTAGGCCAGTGTTGCCCGCCATTTTCTTTTCGAACTGTTTAATGCCAGTTAATATCTTTCTCACAATTCCGCCCATTTCCGGACAAGTGCGATATTCGCCGCAAAAGTGGCGTAAACTGCGATTTTGGTTCCTCAGGCAGGCGAGCCTCAGTTGGGCGGCCAGCGTGGGCCGTTTGGCTCTCGAGTTCAGAATCCTTTGTGGCTGTTTGATTCACCACTCTGGCCACTTCCTTGCATAACTCGGCTACGTCGAACGGAAATCTTGCTGCCGCAATTTACCTGTTTTTCGGCTCTTACGCTGCATGCCCACGCTAGATAGCCTCAATCGCATTGCTTCCGTAGTCCTCGTGTACCCGCAATTGAGGCTTTGCTATTCTGCGTGGCTTCCCATATGTCCGCTGTCTTTATTTCGTGTTTGCAGTCTGGTAGATTCTGTGGAGCCGAATTCGTCGGAGTGACGATTCACTATGAGGTCCTTCGACGTTCGTCCCCTTCGAGCCGCAATTTTGGAGCTTATCATGACGAAGATGCTCAACATCGTGCCCGACAAATGCACAGGATGTATGCAATGTGAGTTGGCCTGTTCTTGGGTGCAAACGGGCACATTTCAACCGTCAAAGAGTCTCATTCGAGTGAATGTGTTTGACGAAGAAGCAAGTTACGCTCCGTACACTTGCTTGCAATGTGACGAAGCTTGGTGCATGTCAAGTTGCCCGGTCAACGCGATCGCGATCGATGAAGAGACGGGTGCCAAAGTGGTGCTCGAAAATCTTTGTATCGGCTGCCATCTTTGCACAATTGCCTGTCCATTCGGCACTGTCTACACACTGCCGGAAAGCGAAAAGGCCAGTAAGTGTAATCTGTGTGGTGGAGATCCCGCGTGTGCAACCAGTTGCCCGACGGACGCCATCGAATTCCTCGAGGGTGATGAAGTCGGCAAGTGGTTTGGCGAGTGGTCGAAGAAAGTCGACGACAACTACGCGACAACCAACAAATAGCCTTCGCATCCAAATCGTATCGCAACACGAAAAATCGTACTACAGCCAATTCCATTGGACGCCATATTAGGAGAAAACGCATGCCGGGTTGGACAGGCAAACTTCTTCGAGTCAATCTCACCACCGGAGAATGCAAGACGGAAGCGATTCCCGAACAGTGGTTGAAAGAGTACGTCGGCGGCCGCGGATTAGCGGCGCGGTACTTATACGAAGAGTTGGATCCGACGGTCGACCCGCTCTCTCCGGAAAATAAACTCATCTTCGCGACCGGTCCTCTCACCGGAACGCCGGTTCCCTGCGGCGCCAGGTATATGGTTGTCACCAAGGGTGCCTTGACCAACGCGATTACGACTTCCAACTCGGGTGGACACTGGGGACCCGAAGTCAAGTTCGCGGGTTACGACTTGATCATGCTGGAGGGCAAAGCGCCCACGCCAAGTTACCTGTACATCTACGATGACTTCGTCGAAGTTCGCGACGCGTCGAAGTATTGGGGAAAGGGCGTCAACGATACCGAAGATGGCTTGCGCGAAGAAACAGGACAACCGAATCTCCGAGTTTCTTGTATTGGGCCCGCCGGTGAAAAACTCGTTCGTTTCGCCTGCATCATGAACGACAAGCATCGCGCGGCTGGACGCAGTGGCGTTGGCGCCGTGATGGGATCCAAGAATCTCAAGGCCATTGCAGTGAGAGGTACGGGAGGAGTTAATATTGCTGACCCACC